>JAPOQB010000803.1 GCA_026710965.1 Deltaproteobacteria bacterium
GCCAGGAACTCCCGATATTCGGGATCGTTCATGGTCTTCACGAACAGATCCTCCAGGATCTTCTTCGTGGCGGCGGGCAGGCCCGGGGGCGCCACGATGCTGCGGCCCACGTAAAGGCGGAGATTGATCCCCTTCTCGATGGCGGTCGGGGTATCGGGAGCGTTCACCGGCCGCTGGTCGTGAAGGTGAAGGACGGGCCTCACGTCGCCCGACGCGATGTAGGTGGCGGTGGTGGGATGGTCGATGGGCTGCAGGTAGACGTCGAAGTCGTTCCGGATCATGGCCGGTATGCCCTCGCTGGTGCCGCGGTAGCCCGACACCACGTCCATCTGGATGCCCAGCTCCTTGGCCGTCACGAAGGTCGGGATCCAGCGCGAAACGCCGATGCCTTCCACGCCCCACTTCACCCGTTTCGCCTTCTGGAGGTCTTCAAGGGTACGGAACTTGGAGTTCTTCCCGACGATGAGGCTGTAGGGCTCGGCTCCGACCCGGGCGATGTAGGTGAACTTGGTGACGTCGTAGCCGGTCTTGGCAACGCCGCTGATCAACTGCTTCCCGAGCATGCCGTCGGTGAACAGGTGCCCCAGCGTATAGCCGTCGGCCTTGGCCTTGTACATGGCCACCGTGCCGATGACCAGGCCCCCGCCGGTGATGTTCTTCACGACCAGATTGACGCCCTTGGGCAGGTATTTCCGCATGGTCCTGCCGATGCCTCGGGCCAGCCGGTCGAAACCGCCGCCCGGTGATCCCGCGACGATGATGATGATGTTCTTCTTGGGAAAGTCCGCCGCCGCGACGGTGGCCGATTGCGCAAAGGCCACCAGAGTCAGCAACAACGCGATGGCAACCCACTTTCTCATGACGGTCCTCCTGTTCGTAACCGCTGTATCTACCCGATTTTTCGAGGTTCCCTAAGAAACACCATAGGGGGGCTTGTTGTCAAACCGAGCTCTTGAGACGCCACCGCGCGGGTGTTGCAACAAACCCCGATGATGGCATAGTGCCCTGAACGAGTCAGGCCCGCCAAGGCCGGGAGGAAGCCCTATGGAAATCCGCAAGCTCATCACCATCGTCGAGGAGACCCGGCGCGAGATCGACCGACCGGTGGAGCCTCCGACGCGGCAAGCCGCGGCCATCGCGGTGATCGCCAACCCCTATGCCGGGGTCTATGACGAGGGACTCGAGGAACTGCAGAAGGCGGGAGCGGAGCTTGGCGGCCTGCTGGTTCAACGCGCCATCGATGCGCTGGGAATCGACGGGGCGGCCGTCCACAGCTACGGCAAGGCGGCGATCGTCGGCGAGAACGGCGAGAAGGAGCATGCCGCGGCGGTGATGCATCCCCGGCTGGGCCGCCCGGTGCGCGAGGTCGTCGGCCCGGCGAGCTCGGTCATGCCCTCGACCAAGAAGATCGGCGGTCCGGGGACGGTCATCGATTGCCCGCTGCACCACAAGGACGACGTCTGGAAGTTCAGCCATTTCGATGCCATGCAGGTCTCCGTCGCCGACGCCCCGCGCGCCGACGAGATCGTGGTGGTCCTGGCGGTCAGCGATTCGGGCCGGCCGTTCCACCGCGTCGGCGAGGACCTGGCCGCCGCCGACGTGATGTCCAAGAAGAAGTAGATGAACCTCATCGCGCCGCTTCGCCACCGGTCCGGGAGACCCTGAGCGACGGTCATGGAATTCGGGATACAATTCTTTCCGTGCGTGGGGCCGGATCAGCGCCCGGCGGACGCCTACTTCGAAGACTGCCTCAAGCTCTGCGAGTTGTGTGACGAATACGGCTACACCCATGTCCGCACGGTCGAGCATTACTTCCATCCCTA
>JAPOQB010000806.1 GCA_026710965.1 Deltaproteobacteria bacterium
GGATGGGGGTTCTCGTCCAGCATGGCCTTGGCCGTGAGCAGGAAGCCCGAGGTGCAGTAGCCGCACTGCAACGCCCCGAACTTCATGAACGACTCCTGCAACGGGTGCAGCCGGTCGCCTTCGGCCAACCCCTCCACGGTGGTGACCTTGCGGCCGCCGGCGTCCACCGCCAGCACCGAGCAGGCGCTCACCGGCTTGCCGTCCACCAGCAGCGTGCAAGCGCCGCAAACCTGTATGTCGCACCCCAGCTTGGCGCCGGTGAGGCCCAGCTCTTCCCGGACCACGTCGAGCAGCGTGCGCCAAGGCTCCACCTCCACCTGGCAGGACGTGCCGTTGACCTCCATGGTGATGGCTTTCTTCATGCCGCCGATCCCCTAGCCTGTTGGTGAACCTTGCGGGCAAGACGCCGCACCAGCGCCGCCACCATCTCGCGTTTGTAACGCTCCGAGCCGCGCAGGTCGTCCATCGGGTTGCATTCCTCGGCCGCGCTACGGGCCGCCTGTTCGAGATTCTCGTCCGTCAGCCGTTGGCCTTCCAGCGCCGCCTCCGCTCCGCGCGCCCGCATGGGCGTGGGGGCGACGCAGCCGAGCCCGATGCGGACGCCACCGCAGGTGCCGTCGTCCGGGTCCACCGCCATCCGCACGGCCACGCCGATGCAGGGCTTGTCCACCACCGAGCTGCTGGAGAACCGGACGTAGTCCACCGCGCTGTGAGCCGGCAGCGGCGGAATCACCACGTGGGTCAGCACCTCGTCGTCCTGCAACTGGGTCTCGTAGTAGTCCACGAAGACATCTTCCAGCGGCAGGGTGCGTCCGCCCGAGGTATTGGCGATGCGCACGGTGGCATCCAGGGTGATGAACACGCACGGCAGGTCGGTCAGCGGCTCCCCCGAGGCGATGTTGCCGCCCACCGTGGCCATGTTGCGCACCCGGATGTTGGCCACGTCGTGCTCCAGCTCGCACAACACCGGCAGGCGCTCCGCCAGCAGGCTCGAAGTCTCGATGTCGTGATGGGTGACGAGCGCGCCGATGACCAGGTCGTCGCCGGACGCCTCGATGCGCCGCAGCTCGTCGATCTTCTTGATGTTGATCAGCGCCTCCGGTTGGAGGAAACCCTGCTTGAGCAGGATCGTCAGCGAGCTGCCGCCGGCGAACACGCGCGCTTCGCCGCCATATTGCTTCAACAGGCCGCAGGCTTCGGCCACGGTGCCGGGTTCCAGGTATTCGAAGTGTTTCATGATCGCCGGGAAACGTGGTTAACGGTTTCGGGTTTCACGGGCTGCCGGCCCGTGGCGGTCCTTCGACTTCGCTTCGCTACGCCTGTCCTGAGCCTTGTCGAAGGGCTCAGGACGAACGGAACTTAGCATTGTGCCACCGCTCCTGAGCGTAGCGACGCTTCCCGTTCGTCCTGAGCGTAGCGAAGCGAAGTCGAAGGACGCCATGCATCACCGACGCCTCAGATATAGTCCACTTTGTCGACTCCGGGCACCAGGATCTTCCGATAATACTCGTTGTCGTTGAGCGGCATGGTTGCATCGATGCCCCACACCGCGGTGGTGCGCGGCGCCGGCGCCGAAGGATCCAGCGTCGACATGGCCAGGTTGGGGACGATGATGATGTCCTTGTCCGGCTGGACCCGGGTGTTGATGGCCCATTCCACGTCCACCGGATCGTGCACGTTGATGTCCTCGTCCACCACCACCACCCGCTTGAAGCCCGCGCCGGTGGCCAGCAGCGCCAGGATGACGTTACGGGCTTCGGCGTCGTGGCGCTTGCGCATGGAAACCACCGCATGGTGCCGGAAGGTGCCGCCGGCGCTGACGCTGAAGTCCTTCACCTCCGGGGTGATGGTGGACACCGTGCGGTAGACCAGCGCCGCGTTGGCGCACTCGATCAGCGTGTGGTTCTCGGTCACCGGCATGCCCGTGAGGCAGGTCTGGTAGATCGGGTCCTTGCGCATGGTGATGGCGGTGACCTGGATCACCGGCGCCTGCTTGCTCTCGCTGTAGGTCCCGGGATACTCGCCGTAAGGGCCGTCCGACACCCGCTCGCCGGGTATGGTCACCCCCTCGATCACCACCTCCGCGTGGGCCGGCACGTCCACATCGATAGTGTCGCACTTGGTCAACTGCACCGGCGCGCCGCGCAAGCCGCCGGATACCGCAAACTCGTCCACCCCGTACGGCACCCGCGCCTGGGAACCGATGATGATGGCCGGGTCGACGCCGATGGCCGTGGCCACTTCCAGCCCCTCGCCCCGGTCTTCGGCCTTGAGGATCATGCGGCCCAGGTGGTGGTCCGGCGGCGCCCACAGGGACAGCTTGTCCTTGCCCAGCCGCAGCATGCGGTGAATGGATACGTTGGCAATGCGGGTGTCCGGATCCTTGCCGATCTGCACGCCGATGGTGACGTAGGCGCCGCAGTCCTTCTCGGAATGCACCGCGATGGGAATCTTGTCGAGGTCGATGTCGTCACCGGTCCAGCGGACCTCCTTGACCGGACCCGTCGGCACCATCTCCGAGGGGATGCGCTGGTCCTCGAGGGTCAGGTAGCGCTCCAGCAGCTTGTCCTCGGTGACTCCCAGCCCCAGGGCCACCAGCCGGCGGGTGGCGTAGAGCGCCCCGAGCACACGCCAGTCGGGATGGCCCTTGACGTTGTTGTACAACAGCGCGGGCCCGCCGATGTCGGAA
>JAPOQB010000809.1 GCA_026710965.1 Deltaproteobacteria bacterium
TCCCGGACGGCGCGACGGCAGTTGTCCTCCTTCTTCCCCTGATTCGAGCCCACCCCGATGTAGGCGCGATGCTCCACGGCGATCGCTACAGGCTGATCTGCTGGAGCCGCTGCACGGCTTCCTTGAGCCGATCGGCCGGTGAACACAGGGTCATCCGGATAAAACCCTCGCCGGGCTCGCCGAAGCCGTTGCCGGGAGTGGTGACGATGCCGGCCTCGTCGAGGAGCCGGGCGGTGAAGTCCGCGGAGCTCCATCCCCCGGGCACGGGCAGCCAGACGTAGAAGGTCGCCCGGGGCGCCGGAAGCTCGAATCCGGCCTGGTGAAGCCCGTCGAGCAAGGTGTCGCGCCGCTCCTGGTAGACTTCGCGTATGGGCCCCAGAAATTCCTCCGCGTGCTCCAGCGCGAGGATGGCCGCCTCCTGCACCGGCTGGAACACCCCCGAGTCGACGTTGGACTTCACCTGGGCCAAGGTCGCCACCAGCTCCGGGCAGCCCACCGCCATGGCGATACGCCAGCCGGTCATGTTGAAGGTCTTTGACAGCGAGTGCAATTCGATGGCCACTTCCTTGGCGCCGTCCACCTGCAGGATGCTCGGGGCCCTGTAGCCGTCGAAGCCGAGCTCCGTGTACGCGGCGTCGTGGCACAGGACGATCTTGTGCCGGCGGGCGAAGTCCACCGCTTCCTTGAGGAAGCTCTCGTCGGTCACCGCGCCGGTGGGGTTGTTGGGATAGTTGAGCCACATCATCTTGGCCCGCCCGAGCACATCCGCGGGGATGGCCGAGAGATCGGGCAGGAAGCCGTTCTCGCGCCGGAGCGGCATGAAGAACACTTCGCCGCCGTTGAAGTTGGTGCCGATCTCGTACACCGGATAGCCGGGCGTGGGCACCAGCACCACGTCGCCCGGATCGACGTACGCCACCGCCATGTTGGCCACGCCCTCCTTGGAGCCGATGAGCGAACACACCTCGGTGGCGGGGTCCAGGGTCACGCCGAAACGGCGGTCGTACCAGTCGGCCACCGCCTGGCGGAACTCCATCATGCCCGAGCTGCTGGGATAGCGGTGATTGGCGGGCTTGGTCACGGTCTCGGTCAGTCTCTCGATGATTCTCCCGGGCGTGGGAATGTCCGGGTCCCCGATGCCCAGGTCGATGAGATCCACCCCTTTGGCCAGTGCGGCCCGCTTCTTGCGGTCGATCTCGGCGAACAGGTACGGCGGCAGTGCCTGGATGCGTTTGGCCTTGTTGAACATTGCTTGCGACTCGCTTTCTCGGTTGTCGGACAGGCCCCGCGACGGTCACCCGCGCGGACCGGATCCGGGGCACTCCTGAATTCACGGAGCTTACAACATTTCCCGCGCCCTGGTGAAACACTTGGCTCAAGAACGGTATTTCGCTACGGTCCGACACAGGGAGAAGCCATCCATGCCGTTCCATATCGTGGTCGATGGCTACAACGTCATCGGCAGTGAGAAAGGCTTGCGCGGCGACCTTGAGCAGAAACGGAACGACCTCGTCCGGGAGGTCATGCTCTACCAGGAACGCGTGGGCCATACCCTGACCACCGTCTTCGACGGCTGGCGCGCCGGACGCAAGAACGAAACGCGCGAGCAGGTGGGAGAGGTGACAGTCGTGTTCTCCCGTTTCGGGGAGAAGGCGGACGCGGTCATCGAGCGCCTGGCCGGCGACATCGGCCCCACCTGTATCGTGGTGACGTCGGATCGCGATTTGCGCCGGAGCGTCGAGAGCACCGGCGCCGTGGCCGTTTACGTAGGTGAGTTTCTCGCCAAGATGAGGAAACCGTCCATCGAGCCCGATGAAGAGGACGAGCCCGGCGAACCCGGGACTCCCCCGCGCGGCATGGACGGCCGCAAGAAAGGCAACCCGCGACGGCTTTCCAAAGCCGAGCGGATACGCCGCGAACGTCTCGCCAAGCTCTGACCCGGCCGCCCTTCGACTCCGCTTCGCTCAGGGCGAACGGAGCCTTGTCGCGTTGTCCTTGACTTGACCGTCCGCCCTGAGCGTAGCGAAGCGAAGTCAAAGGGCGCTAGCTCATCGGATATCAGCTCGCCCGGATGCCGCGCAGCCGCTCGTTGCGCCGGCGCAGCAGTTCGAGGGTCGTCAGGAGCAGGACCGACACACAGACGAGAAGCGTGGCTACCGCGAGGATGGTGGGGCGGATCTCCTCGCGGATTCCCGAGAACATCTTCCACGGGATGGTGCGCTGATCGACGGAGCCGACGAACAGCACCACCACCACCTCGTCGAAGGAGGTGATGAAGGCGAACAGGGCGCCCGACACGATCCCCGGCAGTATCAGCGGCATGGTCACCTTGAAGAAGGTCTCGACGGGGTTGGCGCCGAGGCTCGCCGCGGCCCGGATCAAGGAATGGTCGAACCCGACCAGAGTGGCCGTGACCGTGATCACCACGAACGGCGTGCCCAGCGCCGCGTGGGCGACGATGACGCCCAGGTGCGTGGAGGATATTCCCATCCGCGTGTAGAAGAAGTACATGCCGGTGGCCGAGATGATGAGGGGCACGATCATCGGCGATATCAGCAGCGCCATGAAGCCGCTCTTGAACGGCATCTCGGACCGGCTCAGGCCGAGGGCCGCCAACGTCCCCAGGAAGGTCGAGATCAGGGTCGCGAAGACGCCGATGACCAGGCTGTTCCTGACCGCGGCCTGCCAGGAATCCTCCGTGAAGAACTCCCGGTACCACTTCGTGCTGTAACCCGCAGGGTCCAGGGCCAGCATTTCCGGGGTAAAGGTGAAGTACGGCAGCTCGTTGAAGCTCAACGGGATGATCACGAAGATCGGACCGATCAGGAATATGAAGATGGCGGCGCAGATCACCCGGTAGGTGTAGTGCCACGCCTTCTCCAGGGGGGTTGCGTAAATCGGCAGCGGCATCGGCTCAACCGAGCTTCATGTTGTCGACCCCGACAAGCTTGTCGTAGAGCAGGTACAGCCCCAGGACCAGAACCAGGAGCAGTGTGCCCAACGCGGCCGCCAGACCCCAGTTCAACGTTTGACCGACATGCAGGGCGATGAAGTTGGAGATGAAGGTTCCGGTGCGGCCCCCGACCAGCGCAGGGGTGATGTAGTAGCCGATGGACAGGATGAACACCATGATACAGCCGGCCCCGACCCCCGAGAACGTGTTGGGCATGTAAACCCGCACGAAGGCGGTGAATGGTGTTGCCCCAAGTGAACGGGCGGCGCGCGTCAGCGCCGGCGGAATCGTCTTCATCACCGAGTAGAGCGGCAGGATCATGAACGGCAACAGGATGTGAACCATCGCCACGAAGGTGCCGAACTTGTTGTGGATCAACTGGAGCCGCCCATCATCGGATACGAGCCCGACAAACACCATCACGTCATTCAGCACGCCCTCGGTCTGGAGCAACGCGATCCAGGAGGTGGTCCGTACCAGCAGGGATGTCCAGAAAGGCAACAGCACCAGGATCATCAGCAGGTTGCTGTACCGGAGCGGCAGGGTGGCCAGCAGATACGCCACGGGATAACCCAGCAGCAGGCACAGCAAGGTAATCAACCCGCTCATCCACAGGGTCCTGGAGAACAGGGTCCGGTAGATCCGGCGCGCCTCCGGCTGCCTGATAATCTCGCCCGCCTCATTCTGGGTCAGATCCGCCGCGGCAAGGAAGTAGGCGCCCGTCATCGCGCCTGACTCCCGGTGGATCAGGCGCCAAGTGTTCACGTCGCCCCAGCGTTGGTCGATCTTCAGCACCTGATCGCGGTAGGGGGGTCCGGTGATTCGGGCCGCACGTCTGCCCGACTTCCTGAACAGGCTCGACATGCCGGACTTCTCGTAGTTCAGCCGGCGCCCGACTCGGCCCAGCGTCCTGTCCTTGAACGCCTCGTGGATGTCGCGGACCAGCGCCTCGAAGACGGCTTCGCCGGGAAGCCACCCGCCGGCCGGGTCCCAGGCCTGGATCGAAACGGCCGTGCGCGGCAAAATCGACGGTACGATGCGGTTGTCGACGCTACGGAACAGCATGTAACCGATGGGCAGCAGGAACGCCAGCAGGAGAAACGCCAGCAGGGGCAGGACCAGCAGCAGCGCCCGGATCCGGCTGCGCACCAGTGCCTTGTGAAGGCTGACCTTGAGCGGCACGCCGTCAGCCGTTCGCATCACCTCATCCATTGTCCTGGACATGGGATCCGGCCGGGGGTTGGAGAAGCGGAGAGACGGCCGGGCGGGAAGCTGGGCTCCCGCCCGGCCGAAAACCGCCTACTTGGCGAGCCAGGCGTTGAACTTGTCGGTGAGCTCGGTCTGGTGATCCGCCCACCAGACGTAGTTGGAAAGGAGGACGGTCTTCGAATTCGCGGGATCGGTCGGCATATGCGGTTTCATGTCCACGCCGAGCTCCGCGTGCTTGCCCACCAAACCGGCGGAAGAGTAACGGGCCGGACCGTAGGAAATGTACTTCGCCTGGTCGGCCAGCCGCTGAGTGTCGGTGGCGAAACGGAGATACTTCTTCACCGCGGCGAGATTCTTGGTCCCCTTGGGCACCACCCACCCGTCCAGATCGAAGTTCTGCCAGTCCCACAACATCGCTATCGGCTGTTTCTTCTCGATGATGGCGGAGAACAGCCGGCCGTTGTACGCCGACGCGATGGCGACCTCGCCGTCCGCCAGCAACTGCGGCGGCTGGGCTCCCTTGGTCCACCATACCACCTGGCTCTTGATGGTGTCGAGCTTGGCGAACGCGCGCGCCACGCCTTCGTCGGTGCTCAGCATCTTGTAGACGTCCTTGGCCGGAACGCCATCGGCGATGAGCGCCCATTCCATGTTGTTGTTGGGCCTCTTTTCCAGCGCCCTCTTGCCCGGAAACTTCTTCAGGTCGAACACATCGGCCAGGGTGGAAGGCTGTTTGCCCTTGAAGACGTCGGTGCGGTAGCCGAAGGTGGTGGAATAGACGATCTGCGGGACGAAGCAATTGGTTCCCCCGACCGCGAGGGTCCCGGCAAAGAAGTCCTTGGAAGCCGGCGTGCCGTCGGGAGCGGCGGCCAGCCACTTGTCGGCATCGACCTGCTCGACCAGCCCTTCGTCACAGGCGACGATGGCATCGGCGGCGGTCATGTCGATGAGGTCCAACGTGACCTTGCCGGATTCCACCTCGGCCCTCAGTTTCGCCAACGCGCCGGCCCCCAGATCGTGGTTGACGATCTTCACACCGCGGTTCGCCTTCATGTAGGGCTCGTGGTAGGCCTTCTGCTGGCTGGCCGTATAAGCCCCGCCCCACGACACGACGTTCAGATTCTGCGCGTTGGCGCTTCCGGCCAGCGCAACGGCTGCCGCGATGACCATCGA
>JAPOQB010000812.1 GCA_026710965.1 Deltaproteobacteria bacterium
GCACGTCGTGGTCCTTACCGGCGCGGGCAGGGGTTTCTGCTCCGGCGGCAGCGTCGACGGCATCATCGGCGAGCTCCTGAAGATGGACAGCGCCGGACTCTACCGCTTCACCCGGCTTACCTGCGACGTCGTACGCAACATTCGGCTGTTGCAGAAACCCGTGATCGCAGCGGTAAACGGAATCGCGGCCGGCGCGGGCGCGGCCCTCGCCCTGGCCGGCGACTTCCGGATTCTGTCCGATCGGGCCAGGATGGCCTTCCTGTTCGTCAAGGTAGGGCTGGCGGGGTCGGACATGGGCGCCATCCATCTGCTGCCGCGGATCGTGGGCATGGGGCGGGCCATGGAACTTCTGACACTGGGCGATACCATCGACGCCGCGGAAGCCCATCGGATCGGCCTGGCCAACAAGGTGGTGCCTCATGACGAGTTGATGCCGGAGGTTCTGCGATTGGCCCGGCGGCTCCGGGACGGGCCGCGGTTCGCCATCGGCGTGACGAAGAAGCTCCTGGACCTGGAAGCGGGGATGGGTCTCGAGGCGGCCCTGGAGATGGAGGCCATGACACAGGCCCACTGCATGCAAACGGCGGACTTTCACGAAGGCTTTCGCGCGTTCATGGCGCGGGAAGCACCCCGGTTCAACCGGGGCCGGGAGTAGGGGGGGCGGTCGGGATGCGCGAAGGGTTGCCCGCGCCGCAAGAGAGTCTGCGGCGGAGTTTGAGCGTCTGGGTGGAGCCCGAGTTGAGCGGGATTGATGCGGGGGCCGGCGACGAGGCCACGTGGGTCCTGTTCCGGCAGCTCGCCCGGCGCGGGTTGTTCCGCTACGCGGTGCCGCGCGGGTTCGGCGGCGTGCGCCGCCGCATCCAGGTCCGGGACCTGTGCGTCATCCGCGAGGCCCTCGCGGGCGTATCCCCTCTGGCCGATACCCTGTTCGCGGTGCAGGCGCTTGCCGCCTACCCCCTGGCGATGACCGGGACGCCGGAACAACAGCGCCGCTATCTGCCGCGGCTGGCCTCGGGCCAGGACATGGGAGCGTTTGCCCTGACCGAGCCGGACGCCGGATCGGACCCGGCCGCGGTGAGGCTGCGGGCTCGCAAACGGGGCGGAGCCTATGTGCTCGACGGCGTCAAGAGCCTCATCTCCAACGCCGGCCTGGCGCATCTCTACGTGGTGTTTGGCAGCACCCGTCCGTCCCGTGGGGGCAACGGCCTCGGTGCTTTCCTGGTGGAGGCGGCGACGGCGGGCGTGTCCGTCACGGAGCGCCTCGAGCTGATCTCGCCGCACCCCATCGGCACCGTGTCCTTCAAGGGCTGCCGTATCCCCGAGGCACAACTCCTGGGCGAGTCCGGACAGGGACTGGGGATCGCCCTGGCTACGTTGGAGGCGCTCCGTTGCAGCGTCGGGGCCGCGGCCGTCGGGATGGCCGGCCGCGCGCTGGCGGAAGCGGTTCAACATGCACAGGGGCGGAGCCAGTTCGGCCGCCCCTTGAGCCGCTTCCAGGGCATCCGGTTCAAGATCGCGGACATGGCCACGGAACTCGAGGCCGCCCGCCTGCTGGTTTACCAGGCCGCGCAGGCCCACGACCTGGACGCTGGCGGCATGGCACGGAAGTCTTCCATGGCCAAGCTGTTCGCCACCGAGGCGGCCCAGCGCATCGTGGACCAGGCCCTGCAGATCCACGGCGGCCGAGGGCTCGTGGCCGGAAGCGCCACCGAGCGGCTCTACCGCGACATCAGGGCGTTGCGTATCTACGAGGGCACCTCGGAAATTCAGAGACTAATCGTTGCGCGCGACCTGCTGGGTGGGTAATATTCGCTGTTTGCCCACCGGAGGTTCCATGGATTTTGATCTCTCGGACGAGCTGCTCGCGGTCAGGGAGTTGGGCCGCGAGTTCGCGGAGAAGGAGATTGCGCCCACGGCGGCGGCGGACGACCGCGACCATCGCTTCCGTCGGGAAACCTTCGAGAAGATGGGGCAATTGGGCTTTTTCGGCTGCGTCGTTCCCGAAGCCTACGGCGGCACGGAACTGGGGTATCTGGCCATGGTGTTGCTGACGGAAGAGATCGCCCGGGTCCATAGCTCGGTGCGGGTGCACGTCAACACACAGCTTGCGCCGGCGGTGACGCTGAACCGGTTCGGCACCGAGGAACAGAAACACCGCTGGATCCCGGGTCTCGTGGATGCCTCGACCATCGGCTGCTTCGCCATTACCGAGCCCGACGCCGGCTCCGACGTGGCTTCGATGTCCAGCCGCGCCTCGCGGACCGATGACGGTTACGTCCTCAAGGGTACCAAGACCTGGATTTCCAACGCCCCCATCGCCGACCTGGCGCTGGTCTACGCGGTCACGGACCCGGCCGCCGGACACCGGGGCCTGTCGGCCTTCGTGGTGGAACTGGAACGCGCCGGCGTCCGCCGCGGCATCCTGGACAAGATGGGGGCGCTGGCGTCGCCCACCGGGACCCTCGATTTCGACGGCGTGGAGGTTCCCGCCGACCACCTCGTCGGGGCCGAGGGCCAGGGTTTCTCCATGTGCATGTGGCAGCTCAACCAGACCCGTTTGAGCTGCGCCGCCGGGGCTCTGGGCGTGGCCCGGGCGGCGCGCGAGGCGGCGCTGGCCTATGCCAATCAGCGCCAACAGTTCGGGCAGCAGATCGGGCGGTTCCAGATGATCCAGGACAGTCTGGCCCAGATGATTGTCGAGGAGGAGGCGGCGCGCCTGCTGGCGTACCGGGCGGCCCACCTGGCAGACCGCGGGCTGCCCAACAACCTGGAGGTGTCGATGGCGAAATACGCCGCCGCCGAGGCCGCCGCCCATTCCGCCGACGGCGCCTTCAAGATCCTCGGAGCCTATGGATATTCCACGGAGTTTCCGGTGGAGCGCTACCTGCGGGACGCCAAGTCCTATCAGATCGTCGAGGGCTCCTCGAACATCCACAAACTGATCATTGCCCAGGATGCCTTGGGGTACCGGAAGGCCAACCGTGAGCGGAGTTAGAAATTGATTGACCGTCCCGTACAGATTGCCGGGTTGTCGGTTGTTTCGGTTTTTTTATCAGGGCGTTATGTATTAGTATTACTCCCAAGTGATTGATCCCGTTTCCATGTTTGCGGTCGAGCGTCATCCCCCATCCGCCCGTCTCCGCGCCGTGTACCGGCTCGGCGGCGTCCTCGCGCTCCTGTGTCTGATTCTGGCTTCCGGCCTGCCGGGGCCGGCGGGACCGTCTCCCGCCGCTGGTCAGGACGTGATGTCGGCGCCGGGAACGGATACGCGTGAACAACGGGTTACCAAGCGGGTCGCGCCCGGCGACACGCTGCCGCGGCTACTGATGGACCTCGGGATTGCTCCAGCGACCAAGAATCGCTGGCTCCAGGCGGTGGCGAAACAACTCGGCGTGAGCCACCTCCTGAAGGCGGGGGATACGATCCACTTTCACTTCATCGCCCCTTGGAACGCTCCCGGTCTCGGTCAATTGACGGCCCTTCGGCTCGAGCGCGTCGGCTCGCAGCCGTGGACCTGGCAATCGCGTCACGACCAGATCGTCTACCATAGAGACAGGAGACTGCGTCCCGTCGTCACTCGCGCCGCCCGGCCGCCGGCCGCGGCCGGAGCCGCGGCGAAGCCCCCCGCCAGGGCCGTCGCGGAAGTCCCGGACAAGGCCGTGGCGAAGAAACCCGCCAAGACTCCGGCCAAAGCGGTAGCGCCGCGTCCCTCCCCGGTGGAGCGGGTGACGCACGTGCTCCGCAAGGGGCAAACCCTCAGCCGCGTGTTCACTGCCAAGGGCGTTTCCAGGAGGGCGGCGCAACCCTGGATTCGCGCCGTCAGCAAACGGTATTCGCTGAAACGTTTGTATCCGGGCCGGAAGATCGTCCTGTACTTCGTGACGCCGTCCGAGGGTGGTGGCCGGAACCTGCGGGCCTTGCAGCTCGAATCGAGGGGCGGGGATCTGCTGACGTGGCAATGGATCGACGGACGGATCCGATACCGGGGCAGGAATCATCGGGTGGTGGTGGAACGGGCCGCTCCCGCGCCCGTCACCGCGCGGCCGCCCAAGCCCCCGTCCGCCGACAGCCCGCCGGCGGCCGTCGCCAAGCCGTCGCCGCCCACGCGCTCCTTCGAGCCTCTGGAGAAAGTCATACGCACGGTGAGGCGGGGTCAGACCCTGGGGCGTATCCTCAGGCCTCTCGGGGTCTCCGGGAAGGAAGGCGTAGCGTGGTTCGACGCCATCGACAAACAGTATCCCATCACCAGGCTCAAACCGGGCCAACGCCTGCATCTGTATTTTGAAAGGACCCCCGCAAGACACCGCCGGGACAACCTCAAGGCCGTCGAGCTCGAGGTGACAAAGGGCCGGAAGCTGACCTGGGAGCGGGCCGGGAAAAAGATCCGCTATGGCACGGGCCGGGTCCTGACGCGTGGGCGGACGACCCGTGACGCGGCCCCTGTCCGGTCCAATGGACTCTCTCAGGCCGCACGGAAAGGGAGTTTCCTTTCCGAATACGCGTTGGCTCGGATCAAGCAGCGAAACGGGTTGCTGGAATACACGCCGCCGCCGAATGGAACGACCAACGGCAAGCGGCCGGTGCCGTCACTCGAGAAGGCCGAACGGGTCACGCACAAGCTCAAGTCCGGGGAGTACCTGGGGGGCGTGCTCAGAAAGTATGAACTGAACGACAAGGAGAGGCGTCAGTGGCTCGCCGCCGTCCAGCGGCGCAACCACCGCAAGCACGTCCGCCGGCTCCAGACCGGCAGTAGCATCAATTTCTACTTCAAGGCACATGAGAACGGCAACGGCAACGGGTCGGCCCAATCCAACGGCGCCGGCGGCCTGCAGGCGTTGGAGATCGTGCTTCGTTCGGACCTGCGGCTCACCTGGTACCGCAAGGAGCAGGATATCCTGTTCTACAAGGACGAGGTGCCTTACCAGCAGGAGGTGCGGACCGTAAGCGGGGTGATCACCGAAGGATCGCTCTACGGCAGCGCCAAGAGAGCGGGCGTCGCCGTCGCCGTCATCTCCCGCATGGTGGACATTCTTGGTTGGGACATCAACTTCCAGCAGGAC
>JAPOQB010000381.1 GCA_026710965.1 Deltaproteobacteria bacterium
ACCGAGAACAGCGGCGTGGTGGCGATCAAGGGGTCCACGAGTACCACGTCGCCGAGGCTGAGGGAGATCATGTAGGAGGTGATGCCGCAACTCGTGACCGCGCCCGAGAGCCCGAACCACAGCAGCGTGCCCCGGTTGACCACCACGTCCCGGTAACCGCGCCCTACCACCACATAGAGGAACAGTCCGACGAGGCTTCCCATCAACGTCAGGCAGATGGCCAGGGGCACCGACGTCAGCATCGAGTAGCCGAACTTGCGAATCGGGCTGGCGACGCCCCCGAGAACCGACGCCCCGAGGGCGAACAGCAGGTCGCGCTTGCGAAAGGCCGTCAGCGCCTTGGCGTCGCGCATTCCCAGCACCGTGGCCCCCAGGATGATCAGGAGGGTGCCGCTGGCGAGCGCGACGGTCCACTGCTCGCCCAGCCATGCCACGGCCACCATGCCGGCGAACAGCGGCGAGGTGTTCCGGAGCGGGGAGGCCCGGGCGACGCCGACCCGGGAGATGGCCGCGTAGAAAAGGAACTGGGTCGTCAACGGCGCCACCGCCCCGGCCAGCATGAACCACCCCACGGCGGGCGCCGACGCCTGGGTCCAGTCCGCGAACGGCCCCATGACCGCCAGCAACACCGCGCCCATGGTCATGATGTTGAACGTGATGGCGGTCGTGGGTGAGCCGGTGCTCAGTCCGTAGCGCACCAGGATGTGGGCGGAACCAAAGAAGAACGCAGCCCCCAGAGCGGTCAGTGTTGTCATGTGCAAGCGGGATCGGCGGATCGCGAAGCTGTTCTGCGAGACGGCACACTATACAATACCCGGGGTAGATAGGCTAACCTGTGCCGGACGGGACGGACGCCGGCCGCGCGGGTCCCGCGCGGCCCACGACGAAGGAGAACCAAGACATGTCCTACGATGACCGCAGCGTGAAACCCATGAGCTCGAGCCTCTTGCGGGCACAGATCGGCACCAAGCTCCTGGCCGGCCTCTACGACACGGTTCCGACCATGATGACCAGCGCCATCCGGCTGTCGGTGGACCTGCCCGGCGCCGCCGCTGGCTCCGCGGGTCCGCCCTTCGCCTTCAACATCGCCATCAGTCCGGCGTGGTGCAGCGGCATCCAGGGGGCGCGCCTGGTGGCACGGCGGAAGATCGACATCGCCTGGCTCAACCCCTCGGTCATCGCCGCCATGGCCTATCACGGGCGCGGCGCCTTCCGGAAACCGCTGCCGTTGCGGGCGCTGGCGGTCTTTCCGTCGTATGACCGCCTGGTGGTGGCGGTGGGGCGCAAGCACGGCATCCGCTCCATGGACGAGCTCAAGCGGCGGAAGCCCGCCCTGAGGGTCTCGGTGGCCACCAACGACTGCATCGACTTCGCCATCAACGCGGCGCTGCGGGCCCACGGCATGACCCTCAAGACCTTCGAGGAATGGGGCGGCGTGGTGGACCCGGTGGTGCGGCCGAGCAATCCGCGGCGCCTGGAGGGCATCGTCTCCGGCGACGTCGACGTGGTCATCGACGAGGGGCTGTCGTCCTGGGCCGCCGCGGCGGTGGAGCAGGAGATGGCGTTCCTGCACTTCTCCCCCAAGGCCATGGCGTCGCTCGACCGCTACGGCTTCAGCCGCGCGCCCCTGAACGGGCCGCTGTTCGACGGCAAGCTGCCCGAGCCCGTCGAAGCCGTGGACTACAGCGGCTGGCCCATCGTCACCCACGCCGAGCTGCCGGACGAGCTGGCCTACCACCTGGTCGGGGTCATCGAGCAGATGCGGGAAGAGATCGGCTACGACACGCCGGAGGTCCCACCCATGACGCAGTTCTGCGCCGACACCCCGGACGGCCCGCTGGACCTGCCGCTGCACCCGGGAGCCGAGCGCTATTACAAGGAGAAAGGTTACCTGTAAGACAGAAACGGAGGCGCCAGGCGGCGCGGACGAGGGGCGACCAAGCCGGTCGCCCCCACACGCCTCGTCTGGCCGACGTTCTCCGCGGCTCAGGCGGCTATGCCGAGCAGATGACGTTCACCAGGGCCTGGCGCTTCTCCACCTCCACCGCCTTCAAGGCCCGCTCCAGCGCGGGCATCAGGTCGGCGGGGTCCTCCACCCGCTGGCCGTAGCCGTCGGCCACTTCCACCGCCTTTTCGTACTTGTCGACGCTGTCGAGCATGGTGATGGGCTGGTGGTTGCTCTGGGCCGCGTAGCCTTCCGGATTGAGCCCCACGGTGGCCCGGCGCACGGCCTGCCACCGCTGGTTGTTGAAGATGACGCTGAGGATGGGGAGCTTCTGCTCCGCTCCGACGTAGTGGCTGGCGATGGGATTGCCGAACATGTAGGAGCCGTCGCCGTGGGTGCCGATGACCAGCCGGTCCGGGGCCGCGAGCTTGGCGCCCAAAGCCACTCCGAGGCCATGTCCCAGGCCCGACGCCGCGCCGGCGTTGAGCAAGGTGCCCGGCTGGGTGATGTCGATGTGCGTCGACGCCAGCGCGGATTCCTTCACCACGATGGTGTCGTCGCTTTTGAGCTGGTTGATGCAGTGGGTGACCCACACCGGGTGCAGCGGCTTCTCGTTCCGTACCTTGTCGAGCCGCGCGGCCCAGCCGTCGCGCTGCTTGCGCCACATTTCCGCCAGGGCATTCCGGCGCTTGTCGATGTTCGCCTTGACCCGTCCCTCGTGGGCGGACATGGCCTCGTTCAGCGCCGTCAGGCCCACATCCGTGCCGCACGCCAGGGCGATGTCGCAGGGGTGGCCGCGCAGCGGCACGTAACTGTGCAGCGGGTCCGCGCCCATGTGGATGACCTTGGCGTCGTCGCGCACCTTGTCCGTGGCCGGCAGCCACGGCACCGCCACGTCGACGACCAGGATCACGTCCGCCTGGCCCAGCAGCGGATTGAGGTCGTACCCGAGATTCATGGGATGGTCGGTGGGCAGCGACATGTAGCGGTTGCGGTATTGCACCACGGGGATCGCGTAGCGCTCGGCCAGATCGCCCAGCGGCCCCCAGACCCGCGGATTGCGGCCGGCCCAGTTGGTGATGATCAGCGGGTTCTCGGCGCCGGCCAGCAGCGCCGCCGCCTGGTCCGCGGCGGCCGCGTTGGGATAGGGCGGCGCCGGGGCGTGCTGGCGCCCGGGGGACTCGTAGGTGAACTCGTCCATCTGCTCCGCCAGCACCTCCCGGGGGAGGCTCAGGTAGACCGGTCCGGTGGGCTCGCTCTTGGCCACGGACAGGGCGCGGTCGACGATGGTCTCGGTCTGCTTGCCGTTGCGCAGTTCATAGTCCCACTTGGCCGCCTCGCGCACCATGGAGGCCTGGTCGAACATCTCCTGGGTCCAGTGGATGTCCAGGCTCCGGTGCCCGGCGAGGCCCTCCTCGTTGGTGGGCGTCCGGCCCGCGGTGAACAGCATGGGAATGTTGCCGCGGGCGGCGTTCAGCAACCCGTTCATGCCGTTGGCGGTGCCCACGTTGACGTGCACCATCACCGCCTGGGGCTTGCCCGTCACCAGGTAGTAGCCGATGGCCATGTGCATGGCGGTGTTCTCATGCGGGCAGGTAACCGGCGCGGGCACCCGGGTTTCCAGATTCTCGGCCTTGGCGAGGGCCTCGACGATGGGCGCGAAGTCCGTGCCGGCATTGGCGAAAAAGTAGTCCACGCCACGGTCCGCCAGCAGCGCCAGATAGGCATCCGCCACGGTCGCGTTCAACAGGGTTGTCTTGGCCATCTCGTTCCTTCCTTGTTCCCGGGTTCCGGATTCGTCCCCCGGTCTGCCCACGATAAGTTCGAGGCTATTCGTATATGATTGCCGGGTTACCGGCAAGGTAATG
>JAPOQB010000677.1 GCA_026710965.1 Deltaproteobacteria bacterium
GAAGTCGGTGCCGGAAGCGTGGCGTACCTGGGGTTGGCCGAAGACGGCGTCGTCCGCGGCCACGGTCAGGTGGCAGGTGAGGGCCAGCCACGAGGCCGTGCCCAGGCACCAGCCGTTGACGGCGCCGATGATGGGCTTGGGGTACTCCCAGCGGTAGAGCCGCCGGCGAAGGAGTTCCTCGCGGTCCTTGTCCCGGACCTCGTCGAATTCCTTGTAGAGCGGCACTCCCTCGGGGAGGGCCTGGGGCCATACGGTCTCGGGCACGCCTTCCCCGGACATGTCCTCGCCGGCGGAGAAGCAGTCGCCGGATCCGGTGAGGATCACGCCCCGGACCTCGGAGTCGTCCTTGGCCTCGGCCAGGGCCGCGTCGAGCTCGGCCAGGAGGGCCTCGCTCAAGGCGTTGCGCCGTTCCGGCCGGTTGAGCGTTATGAGGGCGCCGCTACGCTGTTTTTCGTAGAGAAGGTTCTGATAGGTGGACATGGGGGTCTCCTTGCGAGACGGTCGCTTCTTTCTGTGGACAGTCGCGAGTTGACGGACCTAATCCTTGGGCTTCGAGCGCGGTCCGAACGGCTCGGGCTGGAACGGGCCGTCGCGCAGTTGCAGGTACTCGCGGATGTTCTTTTCGCGGGCCTCGTTCAGGGGCCGGCGGTGCTCCTCGCGCAGCATCACGTGGGCCGGGGCCGAGAGCTGCGAGTCGAGCATGAGGGCGTCACGCAGTCCCATCATCTCCATGCCCAGGGTGGCGATGGACAGGTTGATCTTGACCGTCTCCGGCGGCACCAGCGCGATGCGCTCCGCCAGCTCGAAGCATTCGTCCAGGAGCCGGTCGTGGGACACGACTTTGATGACCAGGCCGATGCGCAGCGCCTCCTGGGCGTCGATGTGGTCCCCCACCAGGCCGTAGCGGAGCGAGTTTTTGACCCCCGCCAGCATGGTCCAGAGGAAGCTCGTGTTGGAGCCGTGGCGCACCTCGGGCTGGGCGAAGACCGCGTTCTCCGAGGCGATGGTGATGTGGGTGCACAGCGCCAGCCACGAGCCGGCGCCCATGGCCCAGCCGTTGATGGCGCCGATGACCGGCTTGTCCAGTTCCCACAGCCGCAGGAACTCGTTGCCCTCCCGGCCGCGCCAGGAGTCGATCCAGTCCGACGCGGACTGCCCCACGGGAACGCCGTAGGGCCACTCGAGGTCGCGCCGCCGGCCCGGCTTGGGCCCCTGGTCCATGCCCGCCGAAAAGGCGCGCCCGGCGCCGGTGATGATGATGGCGCGGACCTCGGGGTCGGCCACGGCCTCGTCCAGCGCCGCCGACATCTCGTGCTGGACCGTGGGGCTGATGGCGTTCATTACCTGCGGCCGGTTCAGTGTGATCAACCCGGCGGAGCGGCGCTTCTCGTACAGAATTTCGGTGTAGTCTGCCATGAGGGTTTCCTCTCTCCTTACCTCTCCTTCTTCCAGACGATGCGGTAGATGCCGGCGATCTCGGAAATCGGCATGATGATGGGGTCGTAGCCGTGGGCGATGCTGATGAGCACCAGGTTGCCGTTCTCCTTCTTGATCCGCTTGATCAGGTACTCTCCCCGCACGGTCTTCACCACGCAGTAGTCGCCCGAGTGCCATTCCTTGCCCGGCGAGCATACCACGATCTCCTTGTCCTCGTAACGTGGGCTCATGGAGTGGCCGCGGACCTCGACGCCGAAGGCGTTGGCGTCGGCGAGGTCGTAGGGGCGCGACACCCGGCGCCAGCCCTCGCCCACCGGGAACCCGTCCTCGGAGAACTCGCCCCGCCCCGCGCCGGCGCGCCCCACCACCGGCAGGTCGTCCGGCACGTGCCCGGACACGTCCCGCACCTGGTCGCTGGTGGACAGGAGCCATTCCAGGGAGACGCCGCACACCGACGCCAGCCGATGCAGGATGGCGGACTGCGGCGCGCGGTCGCCGGCCATGTAGTTGTAGACCGCGGTCTTGGAGATGCCCGCCCGCGCGGCCACGTCCAGCGGATCCCGGTCCGCCAGGGCAAGGGTCAGGCGCCGGGCGAGATCCGTCTTGGGGAGTCTTGTTTTTTTCCTCGGC
>JAPOQB010000175.1 GCA_026710965.1 Deltaproteobacteria bacterium
ACCCGGGTCGGGTGCAACCCGTCCATCGAGCTGGGGCAGGGGATCTACCGCCATTGGCTGAAGTACCGGGAGCGGGGCGAGAAGATGCCGGTGGCGCTGTGCATCGGCGGCGTCCCCGCCATCTCCTACGTGGCGGCGCAGAAACTGGCCTACGACCTCGACGAGTTTTCGGTGGCGGGCGGGCTGGTCAAGGCGCCGATCCGGGTCACCCAGGCCCGCACGGTGCCGGTGACGGTGCCGGCGGACGCGGAGATCATCGTCGAGGGCTACGTCTCCACCGACTGGCTGGAGCCCGAAGCGCCGTTCGGCGAGTCCCACGGCCACGTGAACCCCAAGGAATACAACCCGTTCATGGAGGTCACCTGCATCACCCGCCGCCGTGACGCGATCCTGTGCTCGATCATCAGCCAGGTCACGCCGTCGGAGTCCAGCGTGATCAAGAAGATGGCCTACGAGCCGCTCTACCTCGAGCACCTGCGGGACGGTATCGGGGTCAAGAGCGTGGTGCGGGTGATGCTCCACGAGCCCTTGACCGCCACCCAGAAGCTCACGGTGATCCAGATGCGCAAGCCCAGTCCCGCGGAGGTCTGGCGCGCGCTCATGGGGGCGGTGGCCTTCCGTCCCTCCATGTCGAAGATCGTCATCGCGGTGGACGAGGACATCGACCCGGACAACCTCGACGCGGTGTTCTGGGCCATGGGCTACCGCTCCAAGCCGCACCGCGACGTGCAGATCATGCACGGCATGGACGTGGGCCATGCCCCGAGGCACGACGCCCGCGGCTCCGCCGAGGACTCGTGCCTCCTGTGGGACGCCACCTTGAAGGAGAAGCTGCCGCCCATCTCCCTTCCCACGCGGGAATACATGGAGCGGGGGCGGGCGCTCTGGGAGGAGCTGGGGCTGCCGGAGCTGGAGCCTCAAGCACCCTGGTTCGGCTACTCGCTGGGAGACTGGAACGAGGAGTTGGAGCAGGAGGCCGCCCTGGCCACCCGCGGGGAATACTGGAAGACCGGCGCCAAGATCGCGCGCCAGCGCCGCTCCACCAGGGACATCCTGCCCAACACGTCGTACTATGGCGAGGACGAGGACTGACCGGGGCGAAAGGACCAGACCGCCATGGACTACAAAACGCTCAATTGGGCCGTGCATGACAATCCGCTGCGGCCTGGCGAGCCCTGCATCGGCGTGATCACCCTGAGCCGGCCGGACCAGCTCAACGCGGTGGACCCGCTGATGCGGCTGGAGCTCGACGCGCTGTGCAACGAGGTCGCCCGCAACTCCGTCCTCAAGGTGGTTATCCTCACCGGCGAGGGGCGCGGTTTCTGTGCCGGCGGCGACCTTACGTCGGAGGGCGCGGTGCTGGGCGCATTCGAGGGTTCCAGCGGCATCGAAGGCCCCTACAAGGAGCTGGCGGAGTACTTCCTGAACGACCTCCGGCACCGGGTGCTTCAGAGCGCCATGCGCAAGCTGGAGGATTTGCCGCAGCCCACCATCGCCGCGGTGAATGGGCCGGCCGTGGGCGTGGGGCTGGAGATGACCACGCTGTGCGACATGCGGCTCGCTTCGGACCGGGCGCGCTTCGGCGAGGTGGCGGTGCCGGCGGGGTTCGTTCCCGAAAGCGGCGGCTCGCGCAACCTGCCCAAGCTCGTGGGCATCGGACGGGCCATGCGCCTGATCCTCACCGGCGAGATTATCGACGCTCGGGAAGCGCTCCGCATCGGGCTGGTGGACGAGGTGGTCCCGCATGAGGAGTTGATGGAGCAGGCCTTTGCCCTGGCCGGCAAGATCGCCGCCAACCCGTATCTGTCGGTGCGCCACGCCAAGCGGTTGATCAAGATGTACTGGAACTGGAACCGGACCGACGAAGGCTATCGCGAAGAGCTGGAGTCGGTGCTGGAGATCACCCGCACCAAGGACTGCCAGGAAGGCATGCGGGCGTTCAGGGAAAAGCGTCCGCCCCGCTACACTTACCCCTACGACGCCGGCTGGCCGTTTCCGGACAAGGACGGGGACAAGAAGGAGTGAGGGCGGCGCTGGTCCCTTGGCGGGGCTACAGGGAAATCCCGCCAAGACTCAACATCACCGACGAGGTGCTCGAACGTCCGGCGGCCGGGGGTGACGGTGACCGCACGGCGATGGTGTGGGACGGCGGCTCTCTCAGCTACCGGGAACTTCGCCACAAGGTGCACGGCTTCGCCCGCGGCCTGCGGCATCTCGGGGTTTCGCCCGGGGAGCCGGTGCTGGTGCAGATGCCCAACTCGGCGGAGTTCGCCACGGCCTTTCTGGCGGCCGTGAAGCTCGGCGCGCTGCCGGTGGTGGTCAATTCGCTGCTGGGGGTGCGCGAGGTCCGGGCCATCCTGGAGCAGACGGCGCCCGCCTTCGCCGTCACGGAGGGGTCCCGCGCCCAGGCGTTGCGCCAGCTTCGCCGGCCCATGGGCCTTCGGACCCTGATTTGCGCGGGGGCGGCGCAGGGCGACGAAGTCCCATTCGACTCGGTGAGCCGCGAGTCACCGGAAGAACTCGCCACAAAAGATACCTCGGCCCACGAGCCGGCCTTCATGGTGTGCACCTCCGGCACCACCGGCCGGCCCAAGTGTATCGTCCACGCACACCGTTGGATCGTCGCCCTGGGCGATCTCAACCGCTACCGGCTTCCGCCGGAGGCGGGCGACGTGGTCATGGCCACGGGCGAATGGAGCTTCATCAGCGCCTTGGGCCACAACCTGCTGTTCCCGCTCCGGAACGGGGTCACCTGCGCGGTGTTGTCCGGCCGCGCCACTCCCGAGAACGTGCTGGAGCAGGTGGCGGCCTTCGGCGTGACCCTGCTCCATTCCGTGGCCACGGTGTACCGCCGCATGCTGGCCACCGAGGGGATCGAGGACGCCTACGACATCCACACCCTCCGGGGGGTCCACTCCACCGGCGAGGCGCTGCGCGAAGCCACCTATCGCCAGTGGAAGTCCCGCTTCGGCTGCGAGATGTACGAGCACTACGGCGTGTCGGAGTACCAGCTCGTGGTCGGGCACGGGGCCCGGCATCCGGTGAAGCCGGGCTCGGTGGGAGTGCCGGCTCCGGGCGTGGGCATCGACATCGTCGACGACCACGGCCGTACCGTGCCCGCCGGCTCGGTGGGGCGCACGGTGATCTCCACCGGCGACCCGGGGCTCTTTCTCGAATACCACGCCGACCCGGGCCGTACCGAAGCGGCGCGCCGCGGCGGCGTCTACGACACCGGCGACCTGGCGTACCGTGACGACGAGGGCTATTTCTTCATCGCCGGGCGTAGCGACGACTGTTTCAAGACCCGGGGGCTGTTCCTGGTGCCGGCGGAGGTGGAGAATGCGCTCCAGCGCCATCCCGCGGTCGCCGAGGCCGTGGTGGTGCCCGAGCCGGATCGGGAGATCGGCAACCGCGTGCTGGGCGTGGTGGTGCCGGCGGAGGGGCGCGAGCCCACGGACAAGCTGGCGGAGGCCTTGCGCCAA
>JAPOQB010000813.1 GCA_026710965.1 Deltaproteobacteria bacterium
GCGCTCACCACCGACTACCAGTCACCCGACGGCATCATGGACGGTTCCCGGGCGATGGTGGCGGAGTGGTTGAGTGTCGGGCTGGATCCGGCGAAATGCACGATCTTCCGGCAGTCCGACATCAAGGAACACGCCGAGCTCCACCTGCTGCTGTCCATGTTGACCCCCGTTTCCTGGCTGGAACGGAACCCGACCTACAAGGAACAGTTGCGGGAGCTCAGCGAGCGCGACCTGTCCACCTACGGCTTCCTCGGCTATCCGGTGCTGCAGGCGGCCGACATCATCATGTACAAGGCCCACCGGGTACCCGTCGGGGTGGATCAGGCGCCTCACGTGGAGCTGACCCGGGAGATCGTCCGGCGGTTCAACAGCTTTTACGGCCCGGTGTTCCCGGAACCGGAGGTGTTGCTCACCGAGACCCAGCGATTGCCGGGTCTGGACGGGCGCAAGATGAGCAAGAGCTACGGCAACTCGGTGCTGCTGTCGGATTCCCCCGAGACCATCGACAAAAAGCTCAGCCGCATGGTGACGGACACCGCGCGCGCCAGGCGGACGGACCCCGGGGAGCCGGAGAAGTGTCCGGCCTTCAACCTCCACAAGATCTACTGCACTCCGGAAGAGATCAAGGAAGTATCCGACGGATGCCGCAGCGCCGGCATCGGCTGCCTGGACTGCAAGAAGGTGATGATTCGCCACGTGGTGGACGACCTCGCCCCCTTCCGCGAAAAGAAGGCCTATTACGACAAGCGTCCGGACGACATCCGGGACGTCATCGCCGAGGGCAACCGGGTGGCCGGCGAGGAGGCCGCGGCCACCATGAGCGAGGTCCGCTCGGCGCTGACGCTCTAGCGGCTGCCATGGCGGTGCACGTTCAACTGCAGATCTACGAAGGTCCGTTGGACCTGCTGCTTCACCTGATCAAGCAGAACGAGCTCAGCATCGCCGACATTCCCATCGCGTCCATCACGGAGCAGTATCTCGAGGCGCTGGAGCTGATGCAGGGGCTCAACCTCGACGTTTCCGGGGAATACCTGGTCATGGCCGCGACCCTGCTGCACATCAAGTCGAAGACGCTGCTCCCGCCCGACGAGGAGGATGAGGATGACGACGACGAGCCGGGCGATACCAGGGAAGAACTGATCCGCCGGCTGCTGGAGTACGAACGCTTCAAGAACGCGGCCAGGGAGCTCGAGGACCGGGACATCCTCAACCGCGACGTGTTCGTCCGGCGGGACCGGTCCGAGCGGGTCACGGACGTGAGCTTCGAGCAGCTTTCGGTGTTCGACCTGATGTCGGCGCTCCAGCGGGTGCTGGAACGGTATCCGGGGCCGTCGGTGCACAGGGTGGTGCAGGAGACCGTTTCGGTGCGCGAACGCATGACCTACATCCTCGACGAGCTGCACCACCGGCCGTCGGTGCTCTTCCAGGAGCTGTTCGATTCGGCGCGCTCGAGAATGGACGTGGTGGTGACCTTTCTGGCGCTGTTGGAGCTCATCCGGATGCGGGCGGTCCACGCGGTCCAGAAGGACCGGCTTGGCCCCATCGTCTTGGAACCGATGCTGTCGCTGTCCGAGGCCAGCGCGGCCATCGAGACCGATGTGCCGGAGGACGATTATGGAGAGTGAGCGGCTCAAGGCGATCCTCGAGAGCCTGCTGTTGGCGGCGGACGGCCCCGTGTCCGCGGATCGTTTGAAAAGCGTCCTGGACGAGATCCCGCGCAAGGAGATCACCGACGCCCTGGGCGAGCTGCGCCAGGAGTACGAACGGACGGGCAGGGGCCTGCGCCTCGCGGAAGTGGCCAACGGCTACCAGTTGAGGACGCCCAGCGAGCACGCGGAGTTCGTCCGCCGGCTCACGGCGGTGAAACCCGCGCGGATGAGCCGCGCCAACCTGGAAACCCTGGCCATCATCGCCTACAAGCAGCCCGTGACCCGCGCGGAGATCGAGGACATTCGCGGGGTCAACGTCGACGGCGTCGTTTCCACGCTCCTGGATCGGCGCCTGATACGAATCGTTGCCCGCAAGGACGTGGCCGGCAAGCCCTTCCTCTACGGCACCACCCGTGAGTTTCTCGAGGCGTTCAACTTGAAGGACCTCGGCAGCCTGCCGACCCTGCGGGAGATGGAGGACATGACCCAGGTGCTGCGGGAGCAAGGCCTCGACGGCCCGGAGGCGGGGGGCGACGGCGGGGAAGATGCCGATCCGGATCGCATCGGAGGAGAGGAGGCGGGGGAGGGGGATGAACCGTTGGCCGGTGTTGAGGACGGTCCGCCGGGCGACGAGAGAGAGCCGGACTGACCCGTGGAACGGCTTCAGCGGATCATCGCGCACGCGGGGCTGGCCTCCCGGCGCCAGGCGGAAGAGTGGATACTCGAAGGCCGTATCACGGTCAACGGACACCGGATCCGGGAGTTGGGGACCCGCGCGGATGCCGCCAAGGACAACATCCGGGTCGACGGGCGGACGATTCGACCGGCGGCGTCGCGGGTCTGTCTCGCGTTCCACAAGCCCGCCGGCGTCATCACCACCATGCGAGACACCGAAGGGCGGCCCTCGGTGGCGGACTATCTGCGCGCCGGCGGTCATCCGCCCGGCGTGGTGCCGGCGGGTCGCCTGGACTACGGCACTTCGGGCCTGTTGCTGCTCACCAACGACGGCGACCTGGCCCACCGCCTGACTCATCCCCGTTACGGCGTGCCCAAGACCTACGAGGTCAAGTTGAGCGGCATGCCCACGGAAGCACAGTTGGATCGGCTGCGCCGGGGCGTGCGGCTGGAAGACGGGGCGACCGCGCCGTCGGACGTCAGGGTGCTGCGGCGATTGAAACAGAAGGTCTGGCTCCGGATGGAGCTCCGGGAGGGCCGAAACCGCGAGATCCGCAGGATGGTGGAGGCGGTCGGGCACACCGTCGAAAGGCTCGTGAGGAGCCATTTCGGCCCCATCGCCCTCGGTCAACTGGAGCGGGGCGAGATACGTCCGCTGACCGAAGCCGAGGAGAAGCGCCTCAGACGAGCCGTGTCCCTGTAGGGCGGGTGTTAAACCCGCTTGTTCACGAACCCGGCGCCACGGTCGATCATCGGTTCCCGTTCCCAATGACCCAGGAAAGAGCACTCCATGGCAACCCACGATCATCACCACCACGCGCATCATCACGGAGGCGGCGGCTATCGCTTCTGTCCCCGTTGCGCCGGCGCCCTTGCGCCGCGCGTGCTCAAGAGCGGCGAGCCAGAGCGGCTGGTATGCGAGAAGTGCTCCTTCATCTTCTACCAGGACCCCAAGGTCGTGGCCGGCACCATCTGCACGCTGGAGGGCGGCGTGGTGCTGCTGCGCCGGGGCATCGAGCCGGCCATGGGGAAGTGGGTTTTCCCCGGCGGTTACGTGGACCGGGGCGAGAGTACCGCCGAAGCGGCGGTGCGCGAGACCCGGGAGGAGAGCCGCCTGGAGGTGGTGACCCGGTCGCTCCTGGGAGTGTATTCCTACTCCGGTTCGCCCAACGTGATCATCGTCTACGTGGCGGACGTGGTGGGCGGAACCCTTGCCGCCGGGGATGAGAGCACCGAGGCGGGAGCATTTCCCCTGTCGCGGGTTCCCTGGGACGATCTCGCGTTTCCGAGCACGGTGGAAGCGCTGAAGGACTTCGGTCGTCTTTATGGGGAAGGGGAACTGTGTTAGTGAAGAGCGCATCTGCAGAAAACTTCTGAAAGGAGATCGTTTGATGGCAATGCCCAACGTGGGGGAGAAAGCCCCCGAATTCAGCCTGCCGGTTTCCCGGGACGAAAACGTGTCCCTGGGCGACTACGCGGGCAAGAAGAACGTCGTCCTGGCGTTCTATCCGCTGGATTTCACCGGCGGCTGAAAGCAGGAACTAACCAACTTCGAGGCTGACAAGGCCAGCTTCGAAGCCAAAGACGCTCAGGTCCTGAGCGTGAGTGTTGACTCGGTGTTCGCCCACAAGGCTTTCGCGGAGCAGATGGGCGGGATTTCCTTCCCGATGTTGTCGGATTTCTTTCCCCAGGGGGAAGTCTGCAAGCAGTACGACTGCCTGCGCCCCCAGGGCTTTCCCAAGAGAGCGGTCTTTATCATCGACAAGCAGGGTACCGTCCGGTATGCGAAGCTCTACGAGGGCGGCATTCCGGAGAACAGCGACCTGTTGGCCGAGCTCGACAAGCTCTAGCTGTCCGTACACAGAAAAACGGACGGGTCACGAAAGGGGCGGCGCATGCGCCGCCCCTTTTCTTTTCCCTTAAGGAAGGCCCGGCTAGCGGCGCCTCAGAAGGGCAGGGCGTGCACGGTGGCGGGGACGGTCACGTCGCCGTGGCTGATGGTGACGGCGCTGCCCGGCTCGAAGTAGTCGCGATGGACGTAGCCCAGGGCGATGGGGCAGCGGGACCGCGGCGAGGCGACGGCGCTGGTGACCCGGCCGATGTGCCGGTCATCGTCGAGGACCGGGTCGCCGGGGTCGGGCACCACGTCGCCTTCGGCCTTGAGACCCACCAGCCTGCGGTTTACGTGGCCCCGGGAGTGGATGCGCTCCACCGTTTCCTGCCCGAGATAACAGCCCTTGGTGAAGCTGACGGCGTCGTCCAGACCGGTTTCCAGCAGGAGCGTCTCGGCATCCATGTCGACCCGGTAGCGCGGAATTCCGGTTTCGATTCGCAGCGTCTCCAGGGCCTGAAGCCCAACCCACGGGATGTTCCTTGCGGCCGGCTCCGCCGCCATGGCCGGGAGGCGCCGCCGCGGCACCACCAGGTCGAATCCGGGCTCTCCCGTATGGGTTGCCCGGATGAGCCGGATGCGGTCGCCGGCGATGGCGAAGTCGCCGTGGGACAGGTCGTCCGCCGGCGGCGAGCCCGCGTCCAGCAGTCCGGACAGCGTCGTGCCGGCCGCCGGTCCCTGGATCGACAGCATGGCCAGGGCGCCGGAAAGGTCGGCGATCTCCACCTCGTCCGCGATCAGGTAACGGTCCAGGTGCTCGAGGACGCCGGCCACGAGGGGCTCGTTCAAGTCCAGGAGGAACGCGTCGTCGGTACGGAACACCCTCACGTCCGCCAGGATCTTGCCCTGGATGTTCAACACCGCGGCCCGTACGCCGTCGCCCGCCTCCAGGGCTTCGACATCGTTGGACAACATGCCCTGGAGCCACTCGGTGCTGTCCGGCCCGGTGATGGAGAGGATGGCCCGGTCCGCCAGGTCGAGCCAGCCCGCGCCGGAGCGCACGCAGTGGTATTCCGCGGCGGCATCGCCGAAATGGGCCGGCAGGCTCCAGCCCTCTTCTTCGAGAAAGACCGCGCCGTTCCCTTTGTGGAAGTTGTCGAGTGGCGATATCTTCATGTCTGGAATCACCGTATCCGGGTTGGCGTTGCATGGCAATGACCCCGCCCGAAGCCCACGACAAACGAGGGAAGAAATCATGGCCAAGGCTTCAAGAGACCTGGACCTCCGCAAGCTCGAGATCTTCTACTGGGTAGCGGAGCTTCACAGCTTCTCGCTCGCGGCGGAGCATTTCTCCCTCCGGCAACCCACCGTCACCGCCCATGTCCGGACCCTCGAACAGCAGCTCGGCTTCAAGCTCTTTGCGCGCTTCGGGGGCAAGTTCGATCTGACGCCCTCGGGATGGATTCTGTACGAGCAGGCCGGCGCGGTGCTGAAGTTGAAGAACCAGACGCTGGCCGCGCTGGAGCGCATCCAGGGCAAGGTGGAGGGGGAGCTCCGGGTGGGCGGCAGCAATGTGCCGGGCGAGTACATTCTGCCGGGTATGCTGGGCGGCTTCGTGGCGCGGTTCCCGGACGTCCGGCCGGCGCTCCGCATCGGCGATTCCGCGGCGATCGTGGCAGCCATCCTCGAGGGCGCGTTGGAGCTGGGTTTCACCGGTTTCAGGACCCATGACGCCAGGCTCAGCTACCGCAAGACGTGGCAGGACGAGATGGTCGTGGCGGTCCCGGCGAACCACCCCTGGGCCGCGCTCAAGCACGTGCCGCTCCAGGACCTCGGCAAGTATCCCTTCATCTCCCGGGAGGCGGGCTCCGGCACCCTGCGTTCGTTCCAGCAGTTCGTGGTCAAGCGCGGCCACGACCCGCAGCGGCTTCTCAAGGTGGGGATGGAGCTCGGCAGCACGGCCGCGGTCAAGGAGGCGCTGATGGAGGGGCTCGGGTTCTCCATCCTTTCCCGCGCCGCGATCCGGCGGGAGGTCCAGCACGGGCTGATCGAGGAGCTTCGGATCGAGGGGCTCGACCTGATCCGGCCCTTCTATCGGGTCACCCACCGGGACCGGCCGCTGGCACCGGTGCCGCGGGCGTTCGTGCAGTTTCTGAGCCGGGCACCGCAGTCCCATCTATGGCAAGGTGCCCGCTATAGCTAAGCCCTATTTGACATATAGCTTGTTATGATATCAACTCCCCCGAAATACTCTACTCCGGGAGGTTGCAATGAAGCGTGGACTGGTGTGCTGGGTGCTGTTGGCGATCCTGTCGCTAGGGGGAGCCGCCGCGGCGGACACGTTGCGGGTTTCCGCGATCCCCGACGAGGATCCGCAGGAGTTGTTGCGTAAATTCAAGCCCTTTACCGACTACATCGCCAAGGAGGTGGGGGTAAAGGTCAAGTTCGTTCCGGTGGTGGACTACGCCGCCACGGTGGAGGGGCTGGCCGCCGATCGGCTGGATATCGTCTGGTACGGCGGCTTCACGTCGGTCCAGGCGACGGAGCGGGCGCAGGGCGCCACCCGGCTGGTCATGCGCGAGGAGGACGCGAGCTTCAAGAGCGTCTTCGTCACTCGCACGGACTCCGGCATCAAGGACCTGACGGACCTCAAGGGCAAGACCTTTGCGTTCGGCAGCGTGAGTTCCACATCGGGCCACCTGATGCCGCGTCACTTCCTGAAGGCGGCCGGCATCGAGCCGGAGCGGGACTTCAACAAGTTCGGCTTCAGCGGCGCCCACGACGCCACCGCGGCCTGGGTGGAGGCCGGACGCGTGGACGCCGGCGCCCTCAACTTCCTGGTGTGGAAGAAGCTGGTCGACAAGAAGAAGATCGATACCAAGGAGGTCCACGCGTTCTGGACCACGCCGCCGTACGTGGACTACGTGTGGGTGGCCCGCGGCGGCGTGTCCGGGGAGGTCCGGGAGAAGTTCAAGCAGGCGCTGCTGAAACTGGAATACTCGAACCCGGAGCACAAGGAGATCATGGATCTTCAGCGCACCCGGAAGTTCATTCCGGCCAAGGACTCGGATTGGGACGGCATCAAGAAGGCGGCTATTGCCGCGGGGATGCTCAAGGTCAATTGACTCCCTCGCCGCAATATCGCCTGGAGCGCGTCCGCAAGGTGTTCGGGCGTGAGCAGGTGGCGTTGGAAGGGTTCGATCTGGAGGTCGGCCAGGGCGAGCGCGTGGCCCTGATCGGCCCCAGCGGCGCCGGCAAGACCACCCTGTTCCGGATGCTCAACTGCACCCTCCGGCCCACCTCCGGACGGCTTCGGATCGGCGGCGAGGAGGCGGCGGAGCTGTACGGGCGGCGGCTGCGGGAGATGCGCCGCCGCATCGGCACCGTCTACCAGCAGCACAATCTGGTGCCGCGCCTGCGGGTGGTCCACAATGTGCTTTCCGGCGGGCTCGGGGACTGGTCGCTGCTCGGTTCCCTGGCCTCGCTGGTGCGGCCGTTCCGGCTGGAAACCGCCCACCGCGCCCTGGCCGACGTGGGTATCGGCGAGAAGCTCTTCAGCCGAACGGACGAGCTCTCCGGCGGCCAGCAGCAACGCGTGGCCATCGCCCGCGTGCTGGTGCAGGATCCCGACGTGATCCTGGCGGACGAGCCGGTGTCGTCGGTGGATCCGTCCCTGGCCGAGGCCATCATCAAGCTCCTCATCGCCATCAGCGAAAATACCCAGAAGACGCTGCTGGTGAACCTGCACAGCACCGATCTGGCGCTTTCGTATTTCACCCGGGTCGTGGGCATGAAGGCGGGGGTCAAGCTGTTCGACACCGCCGCCGCCCAGGTAACCCCGGAGCTCCTGCGGGAGCTCTACTCCGGCCACGTCCCGGAAGACGGCGCTGACGGGCTCTTCCATGAACCGCAGCATCAGCGGGTCGCCATCTAGCCCGGCGTCCGCGAGACTCACCCCCGGAACGCTGGGGTCGCGGTCGATCTTTCCCTACGTGTTCGGCGGCCTGTTCCTGTTCCTGGTGGCGGATAGCTGGCGCCGGGCCGAAGTGGACCTCGGATTTTTCTTCCAGGCCCAGGGCAGGGAGCACCTGTGGAAGTTCGTCAGCGGGATGTACCCGCCCGAGCTGTCCTGGGACTTCCTCGAGCTGATGGTCCGGCCTACCCTCGAGACCATCCAGATCTCGGTCATGGGGACCCTGATCGCGGTGATCATCGGGTTTCCCCTCGGACTGCTGGCCACCAGCACTTTCAGCTTCCAGGGCCTCCTCCATGAGTCCGAGTACCGGGGCGTGGGCGTGAGACACGCCCTCAAGGTCTGCCTCTACGGCCTCGCCCGGGCCCTGCTGAGCCTGTTCCGCTGCATCCCCGAGTTCGTCTGGGCCTTCATGTTCGTGCGCGCCGTGGGCCTGGGGCCGTTTCCGGGGGTGCTGGCCATCGGCGTCGCCTACGGCGGGATGCTGGGCAAGGTGTATTCCGAGATCTTCGAGTCGGTGAACCAGCGCCCGCTGGAGGCCATCCAGTCCACCGGCGCCGGCCGGCTGCAGATCTTCTTCTACGGCTGGTTCCCGCAGGTGCTGCCCAACATCACCTCCTACACGTTGTACCGGTGGGAGTGCGCGGTGCGCACCTCGGCCATCCTGGGTCTGGTGGGCGCCGGCGGCATCGGCCAGCAAATCGAGATCTCCATCCGGATGTTCAACTTCCACGAGGTGACCACTCTGCTGATCATCCTTTTCTCGCTGGTGGCGGGGGCCGACTACATCAGCTCCAAGGTGCGGTCGCTGCTATGAATCAACCCGCCACCACTCCGGCCGACCTGGCCGCCCTGAGGGCCGGCGCCCGCGACCGCTCGCGGTTGTCGACGTACCTGTTGCTGGCGTTCCTGGGGGCGCTCTTCGTCTGGAGCTACCAGGGGTCCGAGATCAACCTCGGCATGCTGTTCAGCGCCGACGGCGGCGGCGCCATCGTCGAGTACGTCGAACGCCTGTTCCCCCCGGATCTCTCCGGCAAGGTGGTGGCCGACGCGGTGACCGGGGCGTGGGAGACCCTGGCCATCTCGTTGATCGGGACCCTGCTGTCCGTGGTCATCGCGCTGTCGCTGGCGTTTTTCGGCTCGCGCAACCTGGTCTACGCCGGGCTGCTCTACGAGATGGAGCCCCGGCGTCATCGGATCCTGCTGCGGCGCCTGCCGTACCTGGCCGCCAAGGCCATTCTCAACTTCCTGCGCACCATCCCGGAGATGCTGTGGGCGCTGATCTTCGTCTTCCTGGTGGGCCTCGGCCCCTTTCCCGGGGTGCTGGCCCTGGGGGTCCACACCGGCGGCGTGCTGGGGAAACTCTTCGCCGAGGTGCTGGAGGACGTGGACCTGCAGCCCATCGAGTCCCTGCAGTCCACCGGCGCCGGCAAGATCCAGATCCTGTTCTACGGCATCCTGCCCCAGGTCCTGCCCCAGTTCGTCTCCTATACGTTGTATCGCTGGGAGGTGAACATCCGCGTGGCCGCGGTGCTTGGTTTCGTGGGCGCCGGCGGCCTGGGCCAGCGGATCCACATCTCCTTGAGCCTGTTCCTCGA
>JAPOQB010000815.1 GCA_026710965.1 Deltaproteobacteria bacterium
CGCTTGACCCCGTTGATCACGTATTCGTCGCCGTCGCGCACGGCCCGGGTGCGCATGGAGCCCGGGTCGGAGCCGGCGTCGGGCTCGGTCTGGGCGAAGCAGGCGCGCTTCTCGTCCCGCAGCAGCGGGTAGAGGTAGCGTTCCTTCTGCTCTTCGTTCAGGGCGTAGAGCACCGGCCGCACTTCCGGGCCGAAGATGCTGCGGCCGCGGGAAGGGATGGCCACCGAGCGGGCCACCTCCGCCCAGATGAGGACCTGGGCCAGAATGCTCAGGCTGGCGCCGCCGAACTCCTCGGGGACATCGAGCATCCACAACCCCATCTCCCGGGTCTTGGCCTCGAACCGCTCGCGGTACTCGGGCTTGAGGGTGACGCCGTCGCGGCACTCCATCTCCACCGGGATGAGTTCCTGGTCGACGAACTTACGGACCGTGTCCTGCAGCATCTGCAGTTCTTCGGGTAATGCGAAATCCATGAATGGTTCCTCCGCTCGGCAGTCAGCCGTGGTTGCCCAGGAACGGGATCAGCACGGCGGCCAGCTCGTCGGGCTTTTCCTGCTGCACGTGATGCCCGGTCCCGGGAATCTCCACCAGCGTCTTGTTCTTGAAATAGTCGACCCGGCTGTAACGGGGCGACTCCTTGTAGCCCGAGGCCGACCCGTATACGAGCAGCGTCGGACAGTCGATACGTTCGATAAAGGCCTTCACCTGGGTTTCGGAGAACGAAGAGTACGACGGGTTTCGCGCCCGCGGATCGTATTTCCACACCCACCCGTGGGGTGTCAGCCGGGTGCCGTGGCGCGCCGCGTGCATGGCCGCCCGGTTGGGGATGAGCGGGAAGCGCCGGCGAATGGCCTCCGCCGCCTGTGAGACGGTGGCATAGTAGGTGAGGATGGTGTCCGAGCCGTCGTCCTTGGTCCAGCGGCCGAAGAGCTCCGCGGCTTCCTCTTCCGTGCGGCCGTAGGGACCCGCCGCCTCGATGATCACCAGCCGCTTGACCTTCTCCGGCAAGGCGCCGGCAAACATCACCGCCATGCTGCCGCCCAGGGAGTGCCCCACGAGGGTCACCTCGTCCTTCTCCAGATGGCGCAGCAAGCCGACCACGTCCAGCACGAAGTCCTCGTGCCGGTAACCCCGCTCCCGGCCGACCCAGCCGCTGTCGCCGTGGCCGCGCAGGTCGAGCGCCACCACATGCGGCATGGTGAAGCCGGCCTTGTCGAAGGATTCCAGCAGGAAGTCGAAACTGTGGCAGTGATCCCGGTTGCCGTGGACGAAGACGAAAGTGTCCTGGCTCCGGTCGCCGGCCTCCATGTAGTGGACGCTGGAGCCGTCCACCTCAAAGGTGCCTTCGCGAAACCGCGACAGCAACTCCGTTACCTTTTGTGTTGACATGAACGATAACCCGGAACACCGCTCACCGGCCGACCTCGGCGATGCCCATCTGGCTGAGTTGGCGCCAACCGGTGCTGCTGTCCTGCAGCAACCGGTCGGCCTCGTCCGGGCCGTCGGTAAACGGATAGTAGTTGGGAAAACGGGGCGCCGGCAGCTTGTCCCACCCCGAGAGGATCGCGTCGGTAAAACGCCACGCGTAGTCCACCTCGTCGGAACGGGTGAACAGCGACGCATCGCCGCGCATGGCGTCCAGCAGCAGCCGCTCGTAGGCTTCGGGGGAGCGCTGCTCGAACGCTTCGTAGACGAAATCCATGTTGACTTTCGCCAGGTTGATCTGCATCCCGGGACGCTTGCAGGCGAAGGACAGGCTGATGCCCTCCTTGGGCTGGATCCGCAGGATCAGCACGTTGGCGCTGGCCGCGGCCATGGCGAGCCCGCCCGCGGTGCCCGGGTCGCGAAACAGCCGCAGCGGCGGATGCCTGAACTGCACCGCGATCTCCGACAGCCGGTTGCGCAGGCGCTTGCCGGTGCGCAGCAGGAACGGGACCCCGGCCCAGCGCCAGTTGTCGATCTTGGCCCGCAGGGCAATGTAGCTCTCGGTGACCGACAGCTCGTCGACGCCCTCCTCCTGCCGAAAGCCCTTCACCACCTCCCCCTTGAGCTCGCCGAAGCCGTACTGGCCGCGCACGGTGGAGGCGGCCACCTCTTCCGGCGTACCGTAGGGCACCAGCGCCCGCAGCAGCTTGACCTTCTCGTCGCGGATGGACACGGGCTCCACCGCCGCCGGCGGTTCCATGGCGATGAGGCACAGCAACTGCAGCATGTGGTTCTGGACGATGTCGCGCAGCGCCCCGGCCTTGTCGTAGAACGCCCCCCGGCGTCCTTCCATCCCCAGGGTCTCGGCCACCGTGATCTGGACGTTCTCCACGTACTTCTGGTTGAACAGGGGCTCGAAGATGGCGTTGCCGAAACGGAAGCTCAGGATGTTCTGGACGGTTTCCTTGCCCAGGTAGTGGTCGATTCGATAGATCTGGCTCTCATCGAGGATGCCGGTGACCTCCTCGTTCATCTCCCGGGCGCTCTTGAGGTCGTGCCCGAAGGGCTTCTCGATGATCACGTGGGACCACTGCTCCTCGTCCGGGTGCCGGATCAGTCCCGCGGCCTGGAGGTTCCTGATGATGGGGGTAAAGAACTCCGGCGCCACCGAGAGATAGAACAGCCGGTTCCCGGGAAGGTCCCGCTCGGCGTCCAGCGCGTCCAGCCTGGCCTTGAGCCGCTGGAAGGATTCGACGTCGGTGTTGTTGCCCGGCTGGTAGTGAAGCGCCTCGAACAGGGGACTGCCTGGGTCCACGTCGGAAAAGTCCTCGCGCATCTCGCCGATCATCCGGTCCCGGTAGGCCTCGTCGGTCATCTCCGTGCGGGAAAAGCCCACCACGGCGTAACGCTCCGGCAGATAGCCCTCCTCCTCCAGGTGGTACAGCGCCGGAATCAGCTTGCGCTTGCTGAGGTCGCCCGAGGCGCCGAAGATCACCACCGTCAAGGGATCTTTGGCGCGGAACGAGCTGTCCCCCTTGCGCGCGTTCCTGTCGCCGCTGATGCGTACCGAAGCCTGCATGTCGTCGCGAGAATCCATCGCGTTCTCCCCAAGAAACGGAACACCCGAAAACGTACAAGTAGCGCGAACCCCGGGCGTTGTCAAAAACGGTCCGGCACGGTGCTCCGGTGTCCTGCGACCCGGATTTCCACGACAACGGAGGGGTTGAGAACAGCCCTTGGGACAGGCGCCGGACCGGGTTGTTGTTGACACGGGTCCTGCTCGAAGTTATCTCAAGTCGATGATTGAATTCGAAGGCAGAACGATCCCCATCACCCTCGATGAGGTGGCAGACCCCCGGCGTACGGTGCTGCTGGTCTGGGACATGCAGAACGACCAGGCCGGCAGTTCGTTCAACCAGGCCGAGTTCCTGCGCGCCACGCCTCCGCTCATCGCCGCGGCCAAGGGCGCCGGCGTCCGGGTGGTCTACGCCTTCGCCACGCCCTACCCGTGGCGCGACGAGGCGCCGGCCATGATCCGGCGCGCCATGAAGGATCAGGGCGTAGACGACCCGGGCCAGCTCGGACCGCGCCGTACCCGCGGCAGCTTCGGCTGGCAACTCATCGAGCCCTTCAAACCCGACGACGACGATGTGCTCATCGAGAAGCACCGTCCCACCATCTTCCTCGGAACCGAGTTCGAGCAGTTGCTGGGCAACTGGAACCGCGACACCGTGGTCATCGTCGGGTGCCGCACGGACGCCGGCGTCGAGGGCAGCGTCCGGGACGGAACCTACCGGGGCTATTCCATGGTCGTGGTCCGGGACTGCGTCGGCACCAACCGCGAAA
>JAPOQB010000816.1 GCA_026710965.1 Deltaproteobacteria bacterium
CCGATCGTGGTCCAGTACGTGGAATGGATCGGGCGCGTGTTGCAGCTCGATTTCGGACGCTCCATCGTCTCCGGATACCCCATCGCGGACGAGATCTTCGCGCGCCTCCCGGTGACCTTGCACCTGTCGTTCATGGCGGGGGCGTGGAGCGGTGTCTTCGGGGGGACCCTGGGGGGCATCGCCTCGCGATATCCCAACGGGAAGATCGACGGCCTGGTCACCACCACCGGGATCCTCGGGTTGGCGATGCCCCATTTCTGGCTGGCCACGCTGCTGGTGCTGGTCTTTGCCGTTTACCTCAACATCCTTCCTTCCGTCGGCTACATATCCTTGTTCGAAGATCCCATCGAGAGCACGCGCTCGCTGATGCTGCCATCCCTCGCCCTGGGCACGACCATGGCGGCGGCGGTGATGCGGATGGCGCGTTCCGCCATGCTGGACGTGCTCGGCCATGACTACATCCGGACGGCGCGCGCCAAGGGAGTACGCGAGGCCCGGGTGTTCTCCCGACACGCGCTCAAGAACGCCTTCATCCCCGTGCTGACGTTGATCGGCACCGAAACCGGCAAGCTGCTGGGCGGCTCGCTCATCATCGAGCAGATCTTCGCCATCCCGGGCATCGGCCAGTATGCGGTGGAGGCCGTGCTCAGCCGCGACTATCCGGTGCTTCAGGCCACCATGATCGTCATCGCCGGCAGTTACGTGATCATCAATACGCTGGCGGACCTCGGCTACGGGCTGCTGGATCCGCGCGTGCGGTACGATTAGGGAATGCCATGACCCCGCGTGTAAAGACGAGGCCGGTAGGGAGAGGGTACTGACCCCATGGCGGAAGCCACGAACACCACTGATCCGTGGCAGCCGACCGCGCCCCGCCGGGAAGGGCCGGGGCGGGCGTGGCGCCGGTTCGTCCGCCACCGGCCGGCCGTGGTGGGCGCGGCGGTTATCGTCATGTACCTTCTGGCGGCGCTGTTCGCCGATGTGCTGGCACCCTATGACCCGCTCGACATGGGTGCCGGGTCGCGGCTGACCGGACCGGACATCGCTCACTGGTTCGGCACCGACGAGTTCGGACGGGACGTGCTCAGCAGGGTCATCTATGGCGCCCGGATCGCCTTCGTCGTGGGAGTGCTGTCGGCCACGGGCGCCGCGGTGGTGGGAATGTTCATCGGCGTGCTCGGGGGCTATTTCGGCGGCCTGCTGGACCGCGGGGTCACCATGCTCATCGACCTCGTCTTCGCCTTCCCGACGATCCTGCTGGCCGTCGCGGTAGCCGCGTTCCTCACGGGTGGGGGGATGCCGCCGTCGGTGCCGGTCATCATCGCGCTGTGCGTGGTGCAGGCGCCGCACTTCGCCCGGGTCGCGCGCGGGGCAACCCTGGCGATCAAGGCGCAACCGTTCGTGGAGGCCGCCCAGGTCCTCGGCGGCTCCCACCCCCGCATCATCCGCAGCCACATCATGCCCAACGTGGTCGCGCCGCTGCTGGTGCAGTTCGCCCTGTCCTTCTCTTACGCCATCCTCGCGGAGTCCTCCCTGAGCTTCCTCGGCGTGGGCCACCCGCCTCCCGCGCCTTCCTGGGGCGCCATGCTGACCGGCGCCTACGGCTACGTCGAACGCGCCCCCTGGGCCGCCTTCTTCCCCGGAATGGCCATCACGCTCCTCATCCTGGGATTCAACATACTCGGCGACGGGCTGAGGGATTTCTTCGATCCCACAAGGCGTTAACCGATCTATTTCATGTATCACCGGAATAACATCGAAGCCGCGCGGCGGCAGTAGGTGCGCGGGGTGCGTTCGCCTTGCGCGCAGTCATGTCCCGCAGGGGCGACCGGCCGGTCGCCCCTGCCTTGCGAGCCATTTGCCGGCCCCGTCAGCTTGCGCATACACCGGGGAGCGGTTATTGTCGATTCAGGCTTGGCGTAGGGCCTTTCACGCCTATCCGGGGGGTGTTTCATGGCAGAATCCAACGTGTCGACATCGGTTTCCACGGCCGACATCGTCTTTGTCGGCGGGCCCATCGTGACGGTCAACCCGCGCGACGAGGTGGCGGAGGCGCTGGCGGTGCGCGGCGGGAACATCCTGCGGGTGGGCGACCGCGCCTACGTCGAGCAGACCGTCGGACGCGACACCGAGGTGGTGGATCTCAAGGGGCGCGCCCTGACCCCCGGTTTCATCGACAACCACATCCACATGACCAACGGCCCCCAGCGCCATTGGGTGGACTGCACCTACGCCGCCTGTCCGTCCATCGCGGACATCGTGGCCGCGATCGAGGAGCGGGCCGCGCGGGTGAAGCCGGGCGACTGGATCCTGGGCCGGGGCTTTCAGGCGACGCGGCTTACCGACCGGCGCAATCCCAATCGTTTCGACCTCGATCCGGTGTCGCCCGACCACCCGGTGGGCATCTCCAACCGGGAATCCATGGGGTGGACCTTCAACACCATGGGGTTGCGGCGAATGGGCGTCCAGGACGATACCCCGGACCCCCCCGGCGGCCCCATGGAACGGGACGACCAGGACCGTCCCCTGGGCCCCATGTGGGACAACACCCGCACCGTGTTCATCATGCCGACCCTGCCCAAGTGGGACGTGAACCAGTTGATGGACGGATATAGCTGGATGGCCGGCGAACTCAACCGCTACGGCGTCACCACGGCGTTCGAGGCGGCCATCCGCAACCGCATGGACACAGTGGCGTGGCAGCGGTTGCACCGCCAGGCGGCGCCGAGCCTGGGCGTGGTCATGGGACCGTATCCGGTGCACGGCGAAGGTTGGGACCTCGAAGGCGCCGCCGGGAAGATCTTCGAGACCGGGTTCGCCACCAACTTCGGCACCGAGTGGCTCAAGCTCGGGGCGCTTCAGGTCGGCATCGACGGCGGCGTCATCGGTCAGACCGCGGCCCTGTTCGAGCCCTACAGCAACGACCCCACGGGGAAGAAACTCGGCAGCTTCCGGCTCACCCAGGAAGTGATCAACGACTTCATGGCGCAGTGCCAGGCCAGCGACTGGCAGGCCGGGCTCATCTGCCACGGCGACCACGGCATCCACCGGTCGCTGGAAGCCATCGCCCACGGCCGCGAGCAGGTGGCGGCCCACGATCTGCGCCACCGGCTCGAGCACGCCTACCTCTGGAACCCGCGGGTGATGGACCGCATGGCGGAGCTGGGCGTCATCTGGAACACGCAGCCGCCGATCCTGGAGAGCATCGGGAGCGAGGGAATCCACGGCCAGTGGGGCGAGCGGGCGCGCTACGCGTTTCCCTTCAAGTCGCTGACCGACCGGGGCGTGATCATCTCCGGCGGCTCCGATTGGCCGGTGGGCATGTACAACCCGTTGCAGGGCATCGACATCCTGGTGAACCACCGCTTCGGACCCGAGGAGGGCGGCGAGGTGCTCAACGCCGACGAGGGCGTGAGCGTGTTGCAGGCCATCCGGATCTACACCTACAACTGCGCCTATACGTCGTTCGACGAAGGCCGGACCGGTTCGCTGGAGGAGGGCAAGAGGGCGGATCTGGCGCTCCTCTCGGAGGACATTCTCGGCGTGGCGCCCACGGCGATACGGGACATCGAGGTCGACCGGACCTACGTGGACGGACGCCTCGTCCATGAACGCAGCGGATAGACCGTTTCCCGCGCCCTGAACAGGAGGAATCCATGCGGCTGGCTTTGACCGGCGCCTGCATCATGACCGCATCCGACGGCGTGATACAGGACGGAACGCTGTTGACCGACGGGCGGACTATCGCAGCCGTCGGAGCCGATGTCGGAGTGCCCGAGGACGCCCAGGTCTGGGACGCGCGCGGCAAGGTTCTCATTCCGGGGATGATCGACGCCCACACCCACCTCGGCCTGTGTCAGGATGGCGTCGGGGCCAACCAGAGCGACGAGGACGAAGTGGGGGATCCGGTGGTCCCGCACCTTCGCGCGCTGGATGCCATCAATCCCGAGGACATCGCCTTCCGGGATGCGCTCATGGCCGGCGTTACCACGGTGGGCGTCATGCCCGGAAGCTACAATGTCATCTGCGGTCAGCCCGCGGCCGTCAAGGTGGTGGGGCGGACGGTTGAAGAGATGCTGGTGCGGGCGCCGGTAGGCATGAAGATCGCCTTCGGCGAGCGCCCCAAGGGCGTGTACGGCGCCCTCAAGAAGAGCCCCATGACGCGCATGGGCATTGCCGCCATCCTGCGGGAGGGGCTGGTCAGCGCCCAGCACTACGCCGCCAACGGCAAGGGGCCGCGGAACCTGCGGCTGGAGGCCATGGTCCCGGTAGTGAGAAAGCAGATCCCCCTCCGGGCCCACGCCCACCGCGCCGATGACATGATCACGGCCATCCGGATCGCGCAGGAGTTCGACCTCGATCTGATCATCGAGCACGGCACCGACGGGCACAAGGTGGCCGCGGAGCTGTCACGGGCAGGGGTCGGCGTCGTGCACGGGCCCTGGCTCAAGACCCGCGGCAACCTGGAGCAATCCGGGCGCAGCCTGGATTCGCCCCGGATACTCATCGAGAACGGCGTGCTCACGGCCTTCTCCACCGATCACCCGGTGATCCCCATCCAGAA
>JAPOQB010000417.1 GCA_026710965.1 Deltaproteobacteria bacterium
CCCGCGCGTGGTGCTGGTGGGCGACGAGAAGCAGCTCGACGCGGTGGATGCCGGCAAGCCCTTCGCGCAGCTGCAGCGCGCTGGCATGAAGACCGCGGTCATGGACGAGATCGTGCGCCAGCGGGACCCCGAGCTCAGGGCCGCGGTCGAGGCGAGTCTCGTGGGCGACATAGGGCGCGCCTTCGAGAAGCTCGGAGCGAACGTCGCGGAGGTGAAGCGCGACAATCTCGCGGGTGCCGCGGCGGCGCGCTGGCTCGCCCTTCCGCCGGAACGGCGGGCGAACGCAGGGCTCCTGGCCCCGAGCCACGCGCTCCGGGAGAAGGTGAACGCCATCGTACGCGAGCGCCTCGTGCGGGACGGCGTGGTCCACGGCCCGGCCCTAGACGGCGAACGGCTGGTCTCGAGGGGCTACACCAAGGCGGAAAAAACCATCGCGTCGAACTATGCGCCCGGCGACGTGGTGGCCTTCCACCGGGCATACAAGAGGATTGGCGTGGAGAAGGGTGATGAGCTCCGTGTCGCCGGGATGGACCGGGAAGGACGCACCGTGACCCTGGAAGGCCGGGGAGGCGCCCCCGTCGCGTGGGAGCCCCATCGGCTTGCCGCCCGTTCTGGCGGGGTCGAGGTCTATCGCGTGGAGAGCATGGAGCTTCGCTGCGGGGACCGCATCCGCTGGACCCGCAACGATGCCGGCCTCGGGCTCGTCAACAGCCAGACCGCGGAGGTGAGCGCGGTCCGGGACGGGCGGGTCGCGTTCCGCCTCGAGGACGGGCGCATGCTGGCGCTCGGGCCGGGCGACCCGCAATTGCGCCACGTCGACCGGGCCTGGGCCGCCACCGTCCACGCTTTCCAGGGCCGCACCGTCGACACCGTGATCGCCGCCATGGAGGCCAACCATCCGACCCTCACGACCCAGAAGACCCTCTACGTGGAGATAAGCCGCGCCCGCGACCATGCCGAGCTCGTGACAGACGACAGGGCGGCCCTCAGGGAGCGTCTCGAAGCGGTCACCGGCGAGCGCATCGCCGCACTCGAGGCGGTCGAGCCGGAGCGGGCGAAGGATCGAGGGACCGGCCCGGAAGCGGGCCGGAGCCTTGGCGAGGAGAGCGGCGGTGCCGGGTCGCGCGAGCCGGACCAGCCGCCTCCAGTGGAGCGGGAGCGTGCGCCGGGGAACATCGATCGCGAACTGAGCCTGTAGTGCGGAAAGGGGTTGCCTTGCACGGAAAGCGCTTCCGGCATGCAAATCGAGTCCACCGCAGTCACCGCCACTGAAGCCACCCGAGTCGATCAACACCCGGTCGCCGGCTTACCTCGCCGAAGGCCTGGGCCCTCGGCGCTCAAACAGGTCACAACCGTCCAGGGCATCCTCAAGGTGTGCTGGCGCCTCGGCCTCATGGACACGGGTGGCAGGTCAGCAGGCAAAGAGAACACGGCGAACGGAAAAGGGAAGGGAATTATATACCTGACTTGATAACCAACGCTCCTACTCTATATATGATCCCAAACCATCCAAAACTAGTCCGGGTTTTCCCACTCCGGCCCGGATCTTTCCCGCTCCACCACGTCTTGCTTGACAACCTCGACCCGTTTGAGAGTGCTTCCCTTCTTGACCTCAAAAGGCTCTCCAACGATCTTGGCGCGGGAAAACTTGGCTTGCGTCCGAGTGACTTCCACCACTCCCAACTCCGTCTCTTCAGCACCAAGCTTCTCACCAGTGTCCGGGTCCACGAAAACCTCTCCCACGGAATACACCGCCAGACGATCCCCCCGTCCGAAGAAGACATTTCCATAATTGAGGATCAAGGTTCCATCCCTCTGAACCGCAATCACCTTGACCGGAATGCGAGCCGTCACAAGGGCTTCCGCGATTCGGGCTGCCACCACCCGTTGAACATCAGCAAAAGGATCTGCACTCGCCTGAGCCTGTCTGATGCCACCGATAGTGAACGATCCGC
>JAPOQB010000138.1 GCA_026710965.1 Deltaproteobacteria bacterium
GGGCATTGGCGTCGGTGTACATCCAGGGATCGGTGATGGAGAACATGCCGCGGTTCTTGTGCAGCACGGAGCCCGGCGGCGTGTCCCGGCCGGGCGTGATGCGGATGTAGTCGCGGCAGCCGTGGAAGTACGGCTGGGCAGAGTCGCGGAACCCGCGGTCCAGGTGGTCCAGCATCTCCTCGGCCAGCTCCCTGAAGAAGGACTCTCCGGTGAGCTCGAATACATGCACGGCGTTGTCCAGCAGGCCGGCGTGGTCCGCCAGGAGCTTCTCGTGGTGCGGCTCGCTCCAATCCGGTTTCGACGAGTAGCGAAAGAAACCGCCCTCCGGGTCATGGGTCTTGCTCTGGTGCATGCGGTAGAGGGTCAGCCGTACATGGTTGAGGTAGCGTACGTCGCCGGTCGCCGCATGATGCCGCAAGAGGAATTCGTTGGCCTCGCAGTGGGGGAACTTCCGGTCGTTCTCGTAGCCGCCGTGCACGGGATCCGCGAGGTTCCAGATGATCCTGGCGACTTCGTCCACCGCCCCCGGCTGAAGGGTGGGCGGGTGGCCTGGTGGAGGCGCCGGGGGATCCGGCGCCGCGGCGGGTTCGCGCTCCTGGTAACCGACGTGAACCCGTACCAGGACATCGCCGAAGTCACGGGGCGAAAGGTAGTTGACGCCGGCCAGGTAGTCGCCCTCGGCGCTCAGGAACACGATGGTGGGCCAGCCGTTCCGGTTGTAGCGCACGTCCAGGTCCGGACGCTGCGCGTCCTCCACCCGCACCGGGACGAAGTAGGCGTTCAGCAGCGCAAGGGTCTCGGTGTCGGAGAAGGTGGTTTCGTCCATGCGCTGGCAGATGCCGCACCAGAACGCGCCCAGGTAGAGCATCACCGGCTTCTTCTCGGAGCGGGCGCGATCGAAGACGCCCGGTCCCCAATCCGACCAATGGATCCGGTGGGCGCTGTTGGGGTTGGGGGAGAAGCGGAACATGAGTTTCCCGGGACCGACGTTCGTTGACAATATGCACAGGATTGGTTGTTGTCGGCAAGGCGCGGCGCCCCCGAGAGCCTGTAGCGGGCACCGGGCGTCTGTAGTAGACAGAGGCCTGTAAACCGGACGAAAGGACTCCCATGACCGTATCTCAAGCCGAGTTGCCCGCGACGATATCGCGCGAACAGATCATCCGCGACTCCGAAGCGGTGCTGGCCATGCCTGATATTCCGTTGAGCGTCGAGGAAGACATCATCCGGATCCAGGCCCTGGGCATGGACTGGGACATCGGCATGGTGGTCTACCAGCCGCGGGACGAGAGCCGGATCCCCTGCGGCGCCGACGGCAGGAAGGTGGGGATCTTCCTGCTCCACGGTGGATCGGGTGACTACAAGACCATGGAGCGGGTGGCCTCGCTGGCGGCGGGCAAGTTCGGCTTCAAGGTCCTGAGCGGGACGTTCCCCGGCCGTTTCTATTTTCCCGAGTCAGGCCGGGACTGGCCCGACGACACCATCCACGCCGACGGCAGCGTCCGGACGCCCGTCTGGAAACAAGGGGAGTTGATCGCGCGTGATGAATACGAGGTGGCGCGGGACGTCTCCATGCGGCCGCGCTACGGCACCCGGACGGTTGCCAAGGCCAAACCCGGGACCAACTTCTACCACCGCATGGCGGCGTGGCCGGTGGCCTTCGAAGAGGGCATGAAGGAGGCCATGCGCCGGCACCTGCCGGAGGGGACGTTCTCCATCTACGGCGAAGGTCATTCCACCGGAGGACCCTTCGTCTCCATGCTGTCCCAGCGCGTGCCCAACTTCGCCGGGGTGGTGGCCACCGAGCACACGCCGTTCGGCCATGTGGGCGCCATGCGGGACAACTGGAGCGGCTCCATGGGCAAGATTTCCGGCTTCGAGCGCGTCAGCACCGACGATGCCGCCCGGAGCGACCCTTTCAACGAGCTGTACATCCGCACCTGGCGCGATCTGGCGCGCTACGCCGGTCCCGAGGCCCTGGGACAGCAGGGGCCCGCGGCGTTGATGCAACTGCCCATGCTGATGGAAGAGATCCTCGACAACTGGGACCGGGGGAAGGCGCGGCCGCAGTTCAAGGCGGAGTACGTGATTACCCACAACATTGCCGCGTCGTTGACCGAGGCCGCCAAGGTCAGCGCCCAACGCCTCGGCATGAACGGCGACGAAACCGATGCGCTTGTGGAGCGTTACCTGGGCTATCCGCGCGAGCTGTCCGGGCCGGACGCGCCGCCGCTGCCGCCGTTCCTGTTCATCATCACCAAGGACAGCCGGGACCACAGCCCCGAGGTCTACAGGGAAGTGATCCTGCCCGCGTTCGCGGCCATGCGGCCCGCGCCGAGGACCCATCTGACACACCTCGGCGCCGGCGTGCACGCCTTCTGGAAGGCAGAGGAGGGGTTGCCGCAGGGTGTGGCGCCGGCCGCCATCAAGTTGTGGAACGACGCCATCACGGGCGGCTACTTCGAGGTATGACGATGAAGTTCTCCTTTTTCATGATGCCGATCCATCTCCCGTCGGAGAACCCGGCGCTGGCCTTCGACCGTGACATCTCTTTGATCCATTACGCGGAGGAGCTGGACTTCGACGAATTCTTCATCGGCGAGCACCACTCGGGGGGCTGGGAGAACATGCCGGCGCCCGAGTTGGCGCTGGCCAAGGCGGCCGCCCACGCCAAGCGCATACGCCTGGGCACCTCGGTGATCAACACGCCGTTCCACCATCCGTTCCACGTGGCCGAGCGCATGGCGTTCCTCGACCACCTGACCCGCGGGCGGGCCATCCTGGGCGTGGGGCCGAGCGCGCTGGTGACCGACAAGAGGCTCTTCGGCCTCAGCAACGAGAAGCTTCATCCCATGCTGGCCGAGTCGGTGGAGGTCATCGTCCGGCTGCTCGAGTCGCCCGAGCCCATCGACCACCACGGCGAGTTCTGGAGCTTCGAGGGCATGCGGCTGCAGCTCCGTTCGTATCAGCAGCCGCGCATGCCCCTGGCCGTCGCCTCCTCGGGGACCTCCGGGAGTCTCGAGATGGTCGGCAAGCACGACATGATGCTGCTCTCACCCGCGGGCAAGAACCGCTGGCGCAACCCCGCGCATTCCGAGCAGTGGAAGACCGTGGAGGCGGCCGCGGCCAAGTACGGCAAGACCGCCAGCCGGGACAACTGGCGCATCGCCACGAGCGTTTACCTGGCGGAGACCCGGGAGCAGGCGTGGGCCGACGTGGAGGCGGGTATCGCCCGGGACATGCAGTACTTCTTCGCCATCGGCCTCAAGAGGCCCTACGAGTCCTATCCCGACCAGCCGGCGTCGGAGATCACGGCCCGTTCCGCCGCGGATCGGCGGGACTGGATCATCGGCACCCCGGACGACGCCATCCGCCACATCGAGCGCATGCAGCAGGAGACCGGCGGCTTCGGCGGCCTGATGCTCACCACGCACGAATGGACCCAAAGCCACAAATTCCGCCGCTCGCTGGAGCTGTTCGCCCGCTACGTCATGCCGCACTTCCGCGGCCATACCTTCGGTTTCAAGGATGAGTGGGACCGGCTGCGCCAGGCCATGGGCGAGGGCGGGATGCAGCCCCCCGAGAACGGGCGGCCCAGCAACTTGAGTAACGGCTAAAGTTACGGTGATCGGTTCCCGCCTGGTGAGCGCCCTTCGACTTCGCTTCGCGAAGCCTGTCCTGAGCTTGTCGAAGGGCTCGGGGCGAACGGGTTCGGTCAAAGTTTGGTCAAACCGTCTTAACCGTTCGTCCTGAGCGTGGCGAAGCGAAGTCGAAGGGCGCCATCTTACTGTTACGCCTCCGCCGGCCGCTCCGCGCGCCAGGCGTGCAGGTATTGCACGATCTCGTCCAGCGGCAGCACGTCGGCGTACTTCTGGTTCATGTCGAAGAGGTTGATGGCGTGGCACGCCTCGTGCCGGTCGAACACGCATTCCTCGGCCACCACCATGCGGAACCGGTAGGTGCAGCCGTCCACCACGCTGGCGCGCACGCAGCCGCTGGTGCTCTCGCCGCAGGCGATGACGGTGTCGATGCCGTGCTGGTTCAAGTGCGCGATCAGGGGAGTGCCCCAGAAGGCACTGGGCGAGAGCTTGCGCAGCACCGCCTCGCCGGGCTGCGGCTGCACCTCGTCGATGATGTCGAATTTCGTGCGCCGCCGTTCCAGGGCTTCGGGCGAAAGGTTGGCGGTTCCCCCGTCACGCCGGAAGGACCACTCGTCGACGCCGGCCTCGGGCAGGCCCGAGATGTGGATGACGGGAATGCCCACCTCGCGCGCGGTCGCCAGCAGTTTCTGGATGTGGGGGATGGCGTTCCACCCGGCCAGGCCACAGTTTCCGGGCCAATCCTTGATGGCCTCCAGCACGGGCTCGGGCTTGTCGCCGAAGACCCAGCGGTAGAGGTCGATGAGGAGCAGGGCGGGCTTCTTGCCGAACCCGATGGGTCTGGGCGCCTTCATCGCCACGTGCGCCTTGTCCTGCTCTGTCAGAAAACGATCCCATACGCGTTCGCTCATGGTGGGTCTCCTTGTTTCGTTCGTGTCTTGCTGGGCGGCGCCGGGCGAGGCGCCGTCCGCCATGTACATGTGTGGGTGTGTTCTCTTTATGATGTTCCCGCTCTGACAGTCAAACGGGAGCGGCTACTGACAAGAACACGACGGAGAGGGGGAAGCGCCGGATTGCCTGGGGCCGGTAGCGGCGATCGTTTTGCCGGCGGTCCCTGCGCCGCCGGATCCCGGCACGCGCGCTACGCTAGTCCGCCGCCGGCAACGCCTCGCGGCCGTGGCGCTCGTCCAGGTGCTCCATGGACGGCCCTACCGGCACGATGCCGGTGGGATTCACGTGGGACTGGCTGCCGTAGTAGCCCGCCTTGATCCTGTCGAGGTCGCAGGTGTCCCGGACGCCCGGCCACTGGTACAGCTCCCGGAGGTAGCCGGACAGGTGGGGGTAGTCCTGGACCCGCCGGAGGTTGCACTTGAAGTGGCCGTGGTAGACTAGGTCGAAGCGCAGCAACGTCGGGAACGCGCGCCAGTCCGCCTCGGTGATGCGGTCGCCGGCCAGGTAGCGGCGTTCCGCCAGCCAGCCCTCCATGGTGTCGAGGCCGTGAAAGACCTTCTTCACCGCGTCTTCGTAGGCCTCCTGCGACTTGGCGAAGCCGGCCCGGTACACACCGTTGTTCACGTGCTCGTAGACGAAGTCGTTGACACGGTCGATTTCGGTGTGACGATCCGCCGGATAGTAGTCCTCCCTCGCGTCCGTCAGGCCGTCGAAGGCCGAGTTGAACATGCGGATGATCTCGGACGACTCGTTGTTGACGATGGTGCGGCGCTCGCGGTCCCACAGGGTCGGCACCGTGACCTTGCCCGAGTAGTCCGGCTTGGCGGCGGTGTAGACCTGATGCAGCCGGAAGACGCCGTCGTCGCCGGGATCGAGGTCGTCGATGCCCCGGGAATAGGACCAGCCCGCGGTCTTGGGCCGGTCCGCGCTGGACATGGACACCACGTCGTCGAGGTGCTTCAGCTTGCGCAGGATCATGGCCCGGTGCGCCCACGGGCACGACGGCGAAACGAACAGGTGGTAGCGTCCGGCCCCGGCGGCGAAGCCCCCCGCGCCGGTGATCCCCGCGGCGCCGTCCGCCGTGACCCAGTTGCGGAACACGGAATCATCCCGCACGAAGCTTCCACGGGAGTCGGTCTGCACCTGCCCGTCCTCGTGCCATTTGCCGTCGATCAGAACACCCATGCCTGGTCCTCCTGGCGCCCCCGGGAATTTTGCCGCCGCCCGGGTTGCCGCATGCGTCCTTGAATTCCCTCCAGGGTTCTTGGCCGCAAGGTGCCTGACCCTGGGCGTCCTTCAACTTCGCATCGCTACGCCTGTCCCGAGCCTGTCGAAGGGCTCAGGGCGAACGGAATCTTCATCAGAATTCCTTGACTTAACCGTTCGTCCTGAGCCCTTCGACAAGCTCAGGACAGGCTTCGCGAAGCGAAGTCGAAGGGCGCCACTCTTGTCAGCGTTGTCAGTTGTATGGGGTCGCGCTATGCTCCGGACTGTCGTTGCACCGTCCCAACGTTTCGTTCTGAAACCATGTACAGACTGCTCGGGCTCGTATTCCTGACCGTCCATTTCCTGACCGCGCCCGCGTTTGCGGCCGAGCTTCCGTTGCAAGCGCTAGCGCGGAAGGAGATAGGCGCCGACCACGGGGTGTTCGTCCGAGCGGAGAACGGAACGGTGCTGGCGGCGCTGAACTCCACGCGCCCGTACCATCCCGCCTCGGTCACCAAGGTCGCCACCACGCTGGCGTTTCTCTCCAGGCTCGACCCCGGCCGCCGCTTCCGGACCCGGTTTCTCGCCGCGGGTCCGGTGGCGGACGGCGCCCTTGACGGGGACCTCATCGTCCGGGCGGAGGGCGATCCGTACTTCCTTTACGCCAACGCGTTCCGGGTCCTGTTGGCGCTCCGGGACCAGGGAATCCGCCGGGTCGACGGCACCATCCGCGTCGAAGGGCCGTTCTACTTCGACTGGACTCCCGACCCGGCCGGGCGCCGGCTCAGGCGCGTGTGGACGGGCCGGCTGGGTGCCGGGAGCTGGCCGGTGGTCACCCGAGCGCTCTTTCCGGGCGCGGTCATGCCGCTGAAGGAGTACACGCTCCGGTTCGGGCGCGGCACGGCGCGGCGGCCGCGCGAGCCGGGTCCAGGGCGGACCCTGGTCGTCCATGCCTCGCCGCCGCTGCTGCGCCACCTCAAGGATTTCAACAGCCACTCCAACGACAACTTCCACGAGTTCTCGTATCAGATCGGCGGGCCCGAAGCGGTCCAGCGGATCCTGCGGGCGAAGGGCTCGGGCGTACCCCGGTCGTCCATCGTCATCGACAATGCCGCCGGGGACGGCCGCAACAACCAACTGAGCCCGCGGGCCGCGGTGGCGATGTTCGAAGCCCTGGAAAGGACCCTCGAGGCGCGCGGCCTCTCCTTTTCGGACGTGCTTCCCGTGGCCGGCGCAGACCCAGGCACCCTGGAGGACCGGCTGACGGAGCCGCGTTATCGTGGAGCGGTGGCGGCCAAGTCGGGGACGGTGCGCGTGCTTCGGATCGCCACCCTTGCCGGGGTCGCGTACACGCGCAGGTTCGGCCGCACGTTCTTCGCCATCATGACCCGGGGCGTGCCCCTGTGGACCGCCCGGGAGCGCCAGAACGCTTTCCTCCGGGGCTTGCTCGATGCGGGTGGCGCGCGGCCCTTGCCCGCCCGTCCCGCGGCGCCTCCCGCTTTCAGGGAAGCGCGCCTGGAGGCGCCGCGCTAGGAAGCTGTCGGATTCTTGCGTCCCGCCGGAGGATGAGCGGCCGGCGCGCAGGCCGCGGGCGTGCATCCCGCCGCCGATTTGTATGTTACCGGTCACTCATGTAGTGTCGCTTGCACGAAGCCTGCCGAGGCATACGGCTCGCCCGTGATACACGAAGAAGAGGAGACACCCGCTTATGGCTGACAAACCCTTGGAAGGAAAAGTGGCGTTGGTGACCGGGGCCGGCAGCCCCATCGGATTTGGCCGCCGGATGACGTTCGCCCTGACGGCCGCGGGAGCCCGCGTGGCCATGGTGGACATCAGTGAGGAGTGGGTCAACCGGACCGCGGACGAGGTGCGGGCCGTGGCCGGCAAGGACAGCGTGCTGCCCATCGTGGAAAGCGTGGGGAGCTGGGAGAGCGCCGCGCGGGCGGTGGGGACCGCCATTTCCGACCTGGGCGGACTGGATATCCTCGTCAACAATGCCGGCACCAACCCGCGCAACGTCGGCCTGACTTCCGAGTTCCGCGAGAAGTGCTGGGAGGTCACGCCCGAGGCCTGGGTGCGGGTGTTCGCGGTGAACTGCAACGGACCCTTTTTCACCGCGCGCGCGGCGGTGGGGCACATGATCGAAAAGGGGTGGGGCCGCATCATCGGCGTCACCACCAGCCTGGATACCATGTACCGGGAGTACGGCTCGCCCTACGGGCCGTCCAAGGCGGGGCACGAGGCCTTCATGGCCACCCTGTGCCAGGAGCTTGAAGGCACCGGGGTCACCGCCAACGTGCTGGTGCCGGGGGGACCGGCCAACACCAACCTCATACCCCAGGACGCTCCGTACCCCCGGGATCAGCTCATCCAGCCGCCGGTGATGGAGAAGCCGGTGGTGTGGCTGGCTTCCGAGGCATCCAACGGCATCAACGGCCGGCGCTTCATCGCCTACCACTGGGACGAGAGCCTGCCCCTGGAAGAACGTCTGTCCAAGGCGAGCGCGCCCGTCGCGTGGCCCCAGGCGGGACAGGCCGCCATCGCGCCCGGCCGGTAGGCCGGGCCGCCGGTAACGGCCTGCCGTTACCGGCCGTCCCGTATGGCCGAGGGGACGTCACCGGAGTAACGGGTATTCGGTCATGATCGAATGGCTTGGTATCGGCCACCTGTTCGAGCTTTCCCGGACGGAAGCGATTGCGGGGTTTTGCACCCCGTTGATCGTCTTCGCGCTGTTTTTCCTGGTCCAGCTCATACTGCCGGGAGTGCGGGTTCCCGGCTACGTCATCAATCCGGAGACCGGTGAACCCCGCGGTTATCGGCTGAACGGACTTCTGGTATTTGCCGTCGCGCTGATCGTGTGGGCTGCCGAGCTCACCGGGATGCCGCGTGACTGGTTCTACCGGTCCTCGATCTACGCCGTGGTGGGCGGCACGGTCTTCACCACGATCTTTACCGTCCTGGCGGTGTTCAGCCAGCCGCGAGGCAAGGAAAGGAATCCGATCCTGGCCCTGTGGTTCGGGCGGGTCCAGGAGCTGTCGTTCTTCAACAACCGCATCGACGTGAAGATGTATTTCTATGTCGTCGGCGGGACGATGTTGTCGCTCAACGCCCTGTCCGGGGCCGCGTACCACTACGAACTCTTTGGCGAAGACTCCAACCCGGGTGTCTTTCTGTATGCGGCGTTCTTCACGTTCTACGTCCTGGACTACTTCATCTTCGAGCGCGTCCAGCTATACACCTACGATCTGATCCACGAGAATCTCGGCTTCAAGCTGTTCTGGGGCGGCCTGGTGGTCTACGGGTGGCTGTTCATCCTCCCGTTGTGGGGCATGGCCGCTTATCCCAACCCCGGGTTCTCGCCGGGCTGGACGTATGTCTGGCTCATCGGAACGGCTGCGCTGTTCCTGTTCGGGTGGTGCATCTCGCGCGGCGCCAACCTGCAGAAATACACCTTCAAGCGATGGCCCGAGCGCAAGTTTCTGGGGCTCATCGAGCCCGAGTACATCGAGGCCGGCGACCGCAAGATCATGTGCAATGGTCTTTGGGGTGTCGCCCGGCACTTCAACTACATGGGCGAAGGGTTCCTCTCCCTGTCCATAGCCCTGGTCTTCGGCTACTTCACCAATCCCTGGGCCTGGACCTACTTTGTCTTCATCGTCACGATGTTCACCTTCCGTCAACGTGATGATGACGAGCTCTGCGCCGAGAAATACGGCGCCGACAAGTGGGCGGAGTATCAGGCACGGGTGAAGTACAGGATTTTCCCCGGCGTTTATTGAGCGCCCCCACCGCGGTGCAACCCTGCGGGGGCGCCCGGCCGGCGCCCGTGCTACCGGCTTCCCCATATTGCGTGGGCCGTCTCCAGAATGCGCTCGAGCTTGCGCCACTGGCGCTCCTCGCTCAGGCGCTGGCTGTAGAGGCCGCCGAAGCCGCATTGGGGGCTCAGCGCCAGTTGTTCCGCCGGGCAGTGCCGACTCGCTTCGTCCACGCGTCCCCTGAGCTCGCTCACGCTCTCGAGGCGGGCACTCTTGGTCGTCACCAGCCCGAGCACGACGGTCTTGCCGGCGGGCACGAAACGGAGCGACTCGAAAGAGCCCGCGCGGTCGCTGTCGTACTCCAGCAGGAAGCGGTGGTGCCGGAGTCCGGTGAAGAGGCGTTCGGCGATGGCGTCGTAGTGTCCCTCGCGATGCCATTGGGGCACCAGCTCCCCGGTCCCGGGATCCAGCGTGCGGGCGTTGCCCCGGCACAAATGGATGCCGAAGGTCACACCCGGGAAACCGTCGATCAAGGCGTTGTCGGCCCGGATGGAACGTTCGAGGTTCTCGTCCGGGTCTTCGCCGCGGGAGCGCATGCGATCCAGCGAGACCTGGTCCACGTAGGCCGTATAGCCGGGCGCGTCGATCTGGATGTACCGGCAGCCCGCCGCCACCAGCTCGGCGATCATGCTCCGCTCGATGCGCACCACGTCCTCGACGAACTCGTCCAGCCCGCCGGGGTACACGGATCGGGAGTCTTCCCACTTGAACCGCTGCGCGATGCGGTCCGGGCCGATGAGGGTGGGCTTGACCGGCCGCGTGGCGGTTTCGTTCGCGAACCGGTACTCCTCCAGCGGAAGGTTGCGGGCGAGGCTCAGTTTGGCGACGGTCTTGCGCCGGGTGACGATGGCCGGCCCGGCGGCGCTGAAGTCCTGCTCGGCGCGTTCCAGGGGTGTCTTGTTGGGGTTCTCATCGATGTAGAAACGGGCCGATTCCGTGGGAACGTCGAAGCCGGAGACGCATGCGGAGAAGCTCTCCTGAAAGTTTCGCCGCCGCAACTCGCCGTCGCCCACCACCGGCAGCCCGACGGCCTCCTGCTTTCGGACGACGTCCCGGATGGCCTCATCCTGGGCCCGGAGCAGCTCCTCTTCCGCCGCTTCGCCCCGATCGTACCGAAGGAAGACCTCCCGCAGCCGGTGGGGGTGGACCAGGCTGCCGATGTGTTCCGCGCGCAGCCCGCGCACGCCGGTTTCGGTGCTCATGGTGTCTCCTGTCGAGCGGGTTGCGGCGCCTGTGCCACGGGTTTCGTGATGTTTACCGCGGCGTCAGTCGCCCTGGGCCGCTTCATCCCCCTTGAGCCGCCCCAATCCGGCGCGGATGGAAGGCAGGAAGATCAGCACCAGGGAAAAGACCAGCAGCGCCGCCGTCATCGGCCGTTCCCACATGAAGCTGATGCCGTCGGTGAGGTTCATGGCGCGGGCAAAGTTATCTTCCAGCAGCGGCCCGAGAATGAACCCGATCAACATCGGCGCCAGCGGATAGCCGGCCATGCGCATGACCGTCGCCACGAGCCCCATACCGGTCAGGAGCAGCAGTTCGGTGGCGTTGTTCTGGCCGATGTAGCTGCCCATCATGGTGAAGAACAGGATGAACGGGATCAGGTAGTTGCGGGGGATCTCCAGCAACTTGGCGATATAGGGGATCAGCGGCAGGTTGAGGATCAGCAGCACCACGTTGCCGAGGTACATGGAGATGATCACCGCCCAGAAGATGGAGGGATTGTCCACCATCAGGCGCGGTCCCGGCGCCACGTTGAGGGCGATGAGGGCGCCCAGCAGGATGGCGGTGGTGCCGGATCCGGGAATGCCCAGAGTGAGCAGCGGCACGAACGATCCGGTGCAGGCGGCATTGTTGGCGGTTTCCGGCGCGGCCAGCCCCTTGATGGAACCTTTGCCGAACTTGGCCCGATCCTCCCCCTTGGCGATGTTGCGTTCCACCGCGTAGCCGAGAAACGACGCGATGGTCGCGCCCGCGCCCGGCATCACCCCGATGAAAAAACCCTGGAGCGACTGGCGGCCGATGACGGGGGCGATCTCCCTGGCCTCTTCACGCGTGATGCGCAGGTTGGCGATTTTGCCGCCCTCTCCTCCCCCGCGTTCGGAACGCTTCGGATTGAGGACCAGGTACAAGGCCTCGGGCAAGGCGAACAGCGCCATGGCCAGCGTGATGAAGCTGATGCCGCTCTGCAGGTCCTGGATGCCGAGGGTGAAGCGCGGTGCGTTGAACAGGGCGCTTTCGCCGACGGTCGCCAGCATCACGCCCAGGACGGTCATCATCAGGGCCTTGGCGACCTGACCCGAGCCCGCGAAGGCGGCAATGGCGGCGAGGCCCACGACCATCAGCGCGAAATACTCGGCGGAGTGGAACAACAGCGCCACGGTGGCCAATCCCGGTGCGAAACCCATCAGCAGGATGGCGCCGATGGTGCCGCCGGAGAAAGACCCGATGGCGGCTATGGTCAGCGCCTTGCCGGCCTGTCCCTGCCGCGCCATGGGGTAGCCGTCGAACGCGGTGGCGACGGTGCCGGCCACGCCCGGCGCATTGATGAGGATGGAGGAAGTGGAGCCGCCGAAGATGGCGCCGTAGTACACGCCCGCCAACAGAATCAGCGCGGCCGCGGGGTCGCCGATCTGTATGGCGATGGGGATCATGATGGCTATGATCGACATGGGGCCCAAGCCCGGCAGCATGCCGATGAAGGTGCCGATCAGACACCCGGCGACGACCATGAGGAGGTTCTGGATACTGAAGGCGGTGGACAGGCCGGCGAGGATTCCTTCAATCATCAGGCGGTCCCCCTTACACGAACCAGGGCCAGGGGCGGAGGAAGATGCCGAGCACTTCCTGCACCAGGTACCAGATCAGGAACGCCGCGAGCACGGACACCGGAACCAGTATGATATAGCGTCGCTCGCCGAGAATCATCGCCCCGAGGACGAGGAAGAGTGTCGTCGCGGTTACGAACCCCACGGGTCGAAGCAGCAGGGCGTAGGCGATCATGAGCGCCAGCAGCAGGATTGCCTGGCCGAGTTTGTACTGCCGGAGGTTGCCGAGGTCGATGTCGTCGTCGGCGGTCTGGGCGCCGGTCCCGGAACCGGCCTGGACCAGCACGGCGAGTCCTACCAGCGCGCCGATGACGCTAAGCCACTTCGGCAGCACGTTGGGCAGGAATGTCATGTTGCGCTCGAAGGGGAGGAGCGAGGCCTCCATGACCACGAAGGCCGTGTACCCGTAGGCCACGCAGACGACGACGAATATCAGGGCGATGGCGCGTTCGAGAGTCATGAATCCACTCCTGCTCGTTGCGCACACGGAGGGAGAGAAGTCCGGGGCGTCACCGCGGGCGCCCCGGACATGGGGCGGTTACTTCAGGAAGCCGAACTGCTGCATCAGCGTCTTGATCACCTTCTCCTGGTTTTCCAGGAACGCGGTGAACTTGTCGCCGGGGTTGTGGATGTCGACCCAGCCGTTGCGGTCGCGCACGGCCTTCCATTCGGGCGTGGCGTACATCGCCGCCAGGGCCTTGCGGTACTGGTCCGCCTTTTCCGCCGGCAGCCCCGGGGCGCCGAAGAAGCCGCGCCAGTTGACGAAGGTCACGTCGTAGCCCTGCTCCTTCAGGGTCGGCGCGTCCTTGAACGCGGGCACGCGCGCCGGGGAGGTCACCGCCAGAATGCGCATCTCACCCGCCTTCGCCAGCGCCACGGCCTCGGAGAAACCGGTGGAGCCGGCGGCGACCTCGCCGGACAGGATGGCCGCGTTCAGCTTGCCGCCCGCGTCATAGGGAATGTACTTGACCTTCGTCGGATCGGCGCCGGCCGCCTGAAAGGCCATGGCGGCGACCAGGTGGTCCAATGATCCGGGTACCGAACCGCCGCCCACCGATACCTTCTTCGGGTCCTTCTTGTAGGCCGCCACCACGTCGGCGAAGTTCTTGTAGGGGCTGTCCTTGCCCGTGATGAGCGCCTGGTAGTCGCCGATGGTGCCGGCGATCATGGTCAGATCGCGGAAGTTGTGGGGAAAGCGCCCGGTCAGCGAGCGGATGATGATGGGCGTGGAGTTGACCATCAGCGTGCCGTGGTTGGACGCGGCGTTCTCGATCAGAAAGCCGATGGCCTTGCCGCCACCGCCGCCGGACATGTTCTCGTATGAGGCCGAGCCGACGATGCCGGCCTTGGTCAGCGCTTCGCCGGTGCCCCGGGCGGTGCCGTCCCAGCCGCCGCCGGCGCCGCCGGGAATGAGGAAATGGACCTTGTCCAGCACTTTGTCGGCTGCCAGAGCCGTGTTCGAAACGCTGAACGCCAGTGTGAACGCCGCGATGGCGGCCAAGGCCAAGCGTCCGACGATGATGCTTCGTTTCATTTCGCAGTCCTCCTGACAAAGAATATAGTTTGGGGTATGGTCTGTAGCTCACCCATGACCATTTGTCCAACCCAAATCAAGCTGTCCGTTCAACCGGAATCCGGGGGATCGACCGCCCGGTCCCCTCGACCTTGGCCGGTTAAAACTTGTTGTTGATGTTGCATGGCAAATGCGCTAAGTAGGCCCAATCGACAAAACCCAGGAGGTATTTGAATGAACCGGAAAGCTCTTTTTTTAAGCTTGTTTCTGGCGGTGCTGATGCTGCCGGGCCTGAATGCATTCGCGCAGTCGTGGAACATCTCGGTGGCGGGGTCGCCGGCCGGCGGCACGCTCCAGGTGAAGGCGGAAGGCATCGGCGAAGCGTTGCGGCGGGGCATCAAGAATTCCAACGTCGCGGTCCCGACCTCCAGTCCCGCGGCGGGTCTGGCGCTGATCGGCACCGGCAAGGCGGACGTGGCCGTGGGCGCGTCGGCGCGCATGGCGGTGGCCGCCCAGCGGGGCCAGGCGCCGTTCAAGAAGGCGTACAAATTCAACCTGCTGGCGTTCTGGGGCGCGGACCTCTTCATGTTCGTGGCCACCCCCAAGGCCGGCTTGAAGACCTTCGGCGACTACGTGTCCCGCAAGGCCAAGGACGGCATCTCGGTGGGTCCCAAGGGAAGCGGCTCCTACCAGGTGTTTGACGATGTGGCCAAGGTGCACGGCACCAATTTCAAGGCCATGGAAGCCTGGGGCGCGAAAATTCATTACCAGTACTCCGCTCCCTCGCTGGAACTGCTCCAGGACGGTCAGATCGAGGGCCTGGGCGGTCTGTGGGGGCAGCCGAGCGCCCGGATCGTCGATCTCACCAACAACCGGAAGATGGTTTGGGTGGGTCTCGACAAGGCCGCCATCGACAAGCTCGGCGCGGAGTTCGGGTACGAGTACGTGAAGCTCGACAGCCCGGGGGACTTCGGATACGGCTACAAGTTCGTCAACACCGAGCCTCTCCACACCGTGCGCATGGCCGACATCATCGCCATCCGGTCGGACCTGTCCGTGGATCAGGCCTACACCATCACCAAGGCGGTCTTCGGCGGCCAGGACTACCTGGTGAACGTGCACACGTCCTTCAAGGCGCTGACCGCGGCCAACACGGTGGCCCTGGACAACGCGTCCGATGCGCTGAATCTCCACGAGGGCACCAAGAAGTATTTCCGCGAAGTGGGCGCCATGAAGTAGTGGCGCGTACGAGTCGGGAGCCGGCGCGGGACGTGACGTCCGCGCCGGCTCCCGGCACTTCGTCGCGTGGCATACCCATGCCGCGCGACCTGCCGACCTCGACCAAAGTCACCGATTCATGCCATTCATGACCGCACTGGGCCGGGTGTACGAAGAGTACGCCGAGGGCAGCCGCAGGGAGTTCACCGGCCTCACCGGCAAGCTCGTCACCGGCTTCGCCATCCTGTACTCGTGCTACCACCTGTACGTCTTCATCATGGGCGTGGGCAAGCTGAACGTGTTTCAGCACCGGGCGACGCACCTGTTGTGGCTGTTGGCCTTCTCCTTCATCGTCTACGCGCCGGGGGCCAAGAAGACCCGGGTGGGGGTGTGGGACATCGTCCCGGCGGTGCTGTCGCTGGCCATCTGGGTCTACATGATGGTCAACCTGGAGCGCATCACGCTGTGGCTGAGCCAAATCGACGAGCCCCC
>JAPOQB010000820.1 GCA_026710965.1 Deltaproteobacteria bacterium
CGGTCCTGAGCCTCCGGCCCGGTCACCGCCGGACCGCGGCTCCGGAGCTCGTGTTCCTCGCCGGCTGGCGCTGGGAGTTCTGACCAATGAATATCGCTATTGTGACGCTTGTGTGACGTTTTGGTAACGATTTTGCCGAAATTTCGATAAATTCCCCTTTACCGCCCTACGATTCCATAGTATCGGGTTATCCCACGGCTTCCGACAATTCTCTCAATTTCACCTAAAGGGCAGGTGTCATCATGAACAACCGGCTGGTCTTTGGTTCGGCTGTCATTTTTTTGACAGTCGCTCTCGGCGGCTGTGGCGTAGGCGGAGGCGGTTCACGTACCGTAAAGTGCATCACGGTCCACGACGGAGACTGTGTGACGCCGGAAGCGTTCGTGGAGTCGGGGGCGGAACTCGTGGACGGGTACCGGTCGGACGTCGACTTCCAGAACCAGTGGGGCCTGGATCACATCAAGGCGGACGTGGCCTACAGCAACCTCGCGCTGCTCGAGGGCGAGGACGCCGCGCCCGGCGCCGGGGTGACCATCGGATTCATCGACACCGCATCGACCTGGACCACCACGCCTTCGCGGGGAAGACCGTGACCGAGGAGTTCACGCCGGGCGCGGTTGACGAGACCGGCCTCGACGGTTACTCCCACGGTACCGCGGTGGCGAGCATAGCCGCCGGCGTGCGTCTGCCGGATCCCGGCAGCGCCGGCTACGGCGTGGCCTGGGGCGCGGACATCGCCATGTTCTCCCTTCCCCTGGGCTCGGGCGGCGGCCCCTACAATCCGGTAGTGGTGGAGGCTCTGGCCACCGTCGACGCCGAGGACGCCGCGTTGTTTGAGCAGGCCTTGTCCTGGCGGGACGGGGCCCGGAAGGTCGATATCCTGAACCTGAGCTTCGGTTACCAGGGCCTGATCGACCGCTACACCGAACAGGAGCTCCGCGACTACTATGGCGCCACCCTCGCTGCCCTGGCCCAGGCGGACGCCGAGGAGAAGACTATCCTCGTTTGGGCGGCGGGCAACGCTCACGGCGACGAGTGCGATCCATCGACCTCGGACTACTGCCGGTACGAGGCGCTCAATGCGGTCTCGCCCAACATTATGGCGGGCCTGCCCACGTTCATCGAGGAGCTCCGGGGGCATACCCTCGCGGTGGTGGCGTTGGACCCGGCCGACGGGCGTATTGCCTCCTTCTCCAATCGCTGCGGCACCGCCGCCGACTACTGCATCGCGGCGCCCGGCGCGGACGTCCGGCTTGCCTATTTCGGCCCGCATCGAGGTGAGGTCGTCCGGGGGTTCGGCACCGGCGAAGGTACGTCTTATGCAGCGCCCATGGTGACCGGCGGGCTGGCGATCATGAAGCAGCTCTTCCGCCACCAGTTGTCCAACACGGATTTGGTGACGCGGCTGTTGGCAACCGCCGACAGGACCGGCCCCTATGAGGACTCGGCCATCTACGGCCATGGTTCGATGGACCTTGGCGCCGCCACCTCGCCGGTGGGGGTGCTGGAGTTGCCGGTTGGCGGGACTGTCGGACAGAACGGCTTCAGCCTGCCGTCCACCGGGTTCCAGTCGGGCACGGCCTTCGGGGACGGGCTCCAGCAGTCGCTGGCGTCGCGGCAGATCATGGCCCTGGACGATCTCGGAGCGCCGTTCTGGTACGGCCTGGGTCGCTTTGCGCCCGCCGCCAGGGGGATGCCGGTGGCGGCGCGGCTGCGGGGTTTCCTGGCGGCGGAGCCCGGGTGGGCCGGGCCGGCGGGCGCCGGCGCCATGGGCAAGGCCGGGCCGGACTCCAACGAGGTCCCCGTGACCCTGCACATCGCCCGTGTGGAGACGACGGCGGAGGTGCGTGGAAGCCATCTCGCCCTGGCCGAGGGTGGCGTGAAGGCCACCCTGGCGGGCCAGGGAGGCCTCTCCGCCGCGGCCTTCACCACCAAGGGCGATGCCGCCCGGAAGCCCGCTGTCGGCGCCGCGGTGAGCTGGCGCCGGGCCGGGTTGCCGCTGGGCGTCCGGGCCGGCTGGATCGGCGAGCGCGAGACCCTGTTGGGGAGCGTCGGCCAGGGCGCGTTCGGCGACCTCGCGGGCGACACCGCCTTCGTGGGCGTGGACGCGGGCACCGACCTGGGCCGGTGGCGGATCGGCGCCAACGCGGAGCTCGGGATGGTCACCCCGGCGGCCCGCGGCGGACTCGTGACCCGGGTGTCCTCGCTCGCCACCAGCGCGTTCGCGCTTCATGCCACCCGGGCGCTGGCCGGTTCCGGCGCGTTGCGGTTCTCGGTGTCGCAGCCGTTGCGGGTGGAGAGCGGCCGGGCGTCGCTGACGGTGCCGGCCGGCCGCACCAAGGCGGGCGCGGTGTTGTACGACGCGGTCGCGGCCGAGCTGGCGCCCAGCGGCCGGCAGATGGATATCGCCGGAGAGTGGCACCGGCCGCTGGCTTGGGGCGAGCTTCGGCTGGGCGCGGTCTACAGCCACCGGCCGGGACACAGCGAAGCCGCCGGCCCGGAGACCACCTTCCTGGCCGGCTGGCGCCGGGATTTCTGATTCGTGGTGATGACCCTGGCGAGAGCTGCCGGTTCCCGGGCAGGAGCCGCTGTTTGCCCGGTTCCACTTGGGGTCAAAACTTGTACTATGATTTATTAGACGAAAGGTGCGGTTATGAATGCAAGAGTGGGGGCATTGATGGGCGTCCTGTTTCTGTTGCTGGTGATGGCTGGTGCCGCCGGCGCCAGCCAGGAGTGTCCCAAGGGGGTGGAGCCGGTCACCAATTACCGTATGTTATTCGGGTTGAAGGACAAGGACGACAAGGCCATCACGGAGGACCAGTGGCAGCGGTTCCTGGCCGGCGAGATCACTCCGCGTTTCCCGGCGGGGCTGACCGTGTTCGACGCCAACGGACAGTGGTTGCCGCCGTCGGGGAAGTTGGAGCGCGAGCCCGTGAAGGTGGTCCTGGTGGCCGTGTCGGAGGACCCGGCCCAAAGCATCAAGCGGGTCCATGAGATCTCCGCCGAGTACGCCAAGCGGTTCAACCAGTACGCCGTCTACCTGATGGCCGCTTCGAGCTGCGCCGGTACGTACCCTCCCGTACCAGGATAGGGGAACCCGCATGTTGTTCCGGCTGCTCCCGTGGTTGTGGCTCCCCGCCGGCATCGTGGTGGCGGCCGCGGTCCTGCGCGGCAACCTGCCGCTCCTGGCCGACCCGCAGGCGTGGCTCACGCTGGCGGTGGTGGCGCCCTGCGGCCTGCCCCTGGCCGGGGCCTGCCGCAGGCTCCGGAGTATAGGGTATCCCGTTGCCGCGTGGGCTCTGTTCGCCGTGCTGGCGCCCTTCACCGCGGTGGCGTCGCTCTTCGCCGGCCTCCTGGGTCCGGTGGCGATCCTGGCCTATGCGCTGGTCCTCAGCGCCCCGGCCTGGATCATCTACGCGTTCCTCCGCCGGGCGCAGCGGCGCCAACCCTGAAACCCCGTTAAGGAAAATCTTTGACCGGCCGATACATTATCCATATACTGCAATGGAGGTGTACGGTCGTTGAGGAAATTGAAGGAATACGCCGGGGTGATTGCCGCGTTGGTGACCGTGATGACGGCGGTGTCGTCGTTGAGTCTGTGGGCGATTCAGGTCCAGATCAAACCGGAGATCCGGCGGTTGGACGGTCGTATCGACGTGCTCACGGATCGGTTGGACCACATGGATGCCAGGTGGGAAGCCCGGTTCGACGGCATCGAAGCGCGGGTCAAACGTATCGAAAGTGATATCAAGACCATTGAGGGCAACATAAAGACCATCCTGCTGCGGCTTCCGAAGCCGCGGGAAACAGGATAACCGCCCCGCCACGTAGTTCGTAAAACCGGCCCCTCACCGGTTGTCTCCTTCCGGTCGAGTGTTCAGAACGCGTAGCGCAGGGATGCCGTGAATCCGTGGCCCCGCAGGTCGGCCCTGGTCCGAGCGAGGGGAAGGGGGAACGGCGGCCTTCCGTCGCGATACTCGATCCGGCCCGTGGCCTTTCCGGTTTCCACGGTGCCGTAATCCGTGTAGCGCCACGCCAAGTCCAGGGTCACCTTTTCCCCCAGAGACACCGCCAACCCCGCGGTGGCCATCCATGCCAAACCCGTCCACCGTCCGCCCGGAACGATGGTCCTCGTTCTCAGGAACTCCATGCGGGTGTCGTTGATACGGATCCGCGACAGGCCGGCGCCGGCGCCGGCGAACGGACTGA
>JAPOQB010000822.1 GCA_026710965.1 Deltaproteobacteria bacterium
ATCGCGGTATTCCACACCGCCGGCGAACCGCCGAGGACGGGCAGAACGCCGCGCACGGCCAGCGGCTGAATCCAGAACACGAGCCACGCGGCGGCGAAGACGACGACGCCGTAGAGCCAGACCCGTGCCGAGGCGCGCGTGCTTTCAACGCTGCCTTCGCCTTGAACTCCGCCGTGATCCGCTGTCGCGCCGTCATTGCGTACTCTCATCGAAGCCTCTGCCGAACCGGATTTACCATGCGAAATATTACCCGGCTAGTGCAAGGAATTTTACTACTTAGAAACCGGGCCTCTTGCCCGGTCGAAGGCGGTCGCCCTTGACCGGTGAGCCGCAGGCGTGGAGGGGCGGCGCGGGATTGAAAATCCGGCGCTGATCTGCGAACATTCCGCACCAAGTCGCAGAAACGAGGAGGGTCTCTCATGGAAGTGGTCAAGGTCGACTTCAAGAACACCAAGGGGATTCCGCCGTCCGGTCTCTGCGTGGGCGTGCACCGCGCCGGCGCCATGCACCAGAAGATGGTGCAGAAACACGGCAACGGCATCGCCGTCTGGTCTCTCCGACCCGAGAACGACTTCATCGCCTTCAAGAAGCTGGAGGACGAAGAGGGCATCCGCTCCACCAACGACATGGACTCCATCAAGGACGAGAAGCTTATCTACGGCGTCCGCGGCGCGCCGCCGGAGGTTCGCCGGCAGGCGCGGGAGCAGGGGCTGGAGCTCCTGGCCGACGCCACCTGCCCGTTCGTGGTGCAGCAGGAGGAAGCCGAGCTGGAGCTGCTGGACCAGGGCTGCCATCTGGTGATCCTCAGCAGCCGCTCCCACCACGGCATCCCGCGCCTCATGGGCATCGCCAAGGAGAAGGAACGGGAAGTGTTCATCGTCGAGAACGAGGACGACGTGAAGGACATCCGCCTGACCCGGTTCGAGCCGGTCGGAGTCATCGTCCAGACCACGTTCTGGATGGAGAGCTACACGAAGATCATGACCCTGATACTGGAGCGGTTCGCCAACGTGCGCATCCGCAACACCGCCTGCATCGACTCGCTGCAGCGCCTGCCGAAGGTGGAAGATCTTGCCCGGCAGGTGGAGGCGGTGGTGATCTTCGGCTGGACCGAGGGAATGACCAACCGCATGGAGGAGGTCGCGCAAGCCTTCAACAAGAACGTCCACCGGATCGAGAAGATCGAGGACCTGGACCGCGCATGGTTCATGGGCAAGTCCAAGGTCGGCATCATCGGCGCCAACGAGACCACCGACGAGCTGGTGGACGAGGCGGTGGCGCGCATCAAGTCCATGGCGGCTTGATCGGGATCGGAGCACATGTCTACACACAATTCCATGGAAGCCAGGCTGCCTTATCACGACCTCCGCGAATGGATGGCCCGGGCCGACGCCCTGGGCGAGCTCCGCACCGTAAAGGGCGCGAGCTGGGAAGAGGACATCGGACTCGCCGCCGACGCGGTGATCCGGGTCGACGACGGCCCGGCGGTGCTCTTCGACGAGGTCCCCGGCTGCCCCAAGGGGTTTCGCGTCCTCATCAACACGTTTGCCGGCAAACGCCGGAACATGACGCTGGGGTTTCCCGAGCACCTCACCAAGCAGGAGCTCAGCCAGGCGTTCTTCGACCACTACATCAAGAACCAGCGGCGGCTGCCCCACGTGGTGGTGGACGACGGACCGGTATTCGAAAACGTCCTAACCGGTGACGACATCGACGTGACCCGGTTCCCCACCCCCAAGTGGCACGCGGACGACGGTGGACGCTACATCGGCACCGGCTGCTTCTGCGTGACCATCGATCCCGACGAGCGGTGGATCAACGTCGGCACCTACCGCGCCATGGTCCAGGACAGGAAATCCGTGAGCCTGCTGTTCGTTCCGGGCAAGCACGCCTACATGCATCGCAAGAAGTACTTCGACAAGGGCCAACCCATGCCCGTGGCCCTGGTGGTGGGCAGTGACCCCATGTCGTTCTTCGTCGGGGGCACCGAGTTCCCCTACGGCGTGTGCGAGTTCGACGTTGTCGGCGGACTGCGCGGCACCCCCGTCGAGGTGGTGCGGGGCAGGGTCACGGGCCTGCCCATCCCGGCCAATGCCGAGATCGTGCTGGAAGGATTCCTGACCTCGGACCAGCGCGCCGTCGAGGGGCCGTTCGGGGAATGGACCGGCTACTATGCCGGAGGCGCCAGCGAGCAACCCACCCTGGACATCCGGGCCATCTACCACCGCAACGATCCCATCATCCTGGGAGTCCCGCCGCTGGGCGCGGGTTCCGACGAGATGGCCCGCTACCGCGCGATCATGCGCTCGGCCATGCTCAAGCAGGAGCTGGCCAACGCCGGCGTCCCCGACGTGACCCAGGTGTGGTGCCACGAGGTCGGCGCCTCGCGCCTGCTGCACGGCATCGGCATCAAGCAGCGCTATCCCGGCCATGCCCGGCAGGCCGGCACGCTGGCCTCCACCTGCGGCTCGGTGGTGTACGGGTGCAAGTTCGTCATCGTGGTGGACGACGACATCGACGTGTCCAACCTGGACCAGTTGATCTGGGCCATGCTCACCCGCTGCGATCCCGAGACCTCCATCGAGATCCTGCGCAAGATGCGCACATCCCCCGCCGACCCCCGGGTCACGCCGGAGCAACGCAAGACCCACGACATCACCAACTCCCGCGTCGTCGTCGACGCCTGCCGTCCCTTCGAATGGTTCGACAAGTACCCCAAGGTGAACGCACCCAGCCCGGAGGTGGTACGAAAGGCCCATGAGAAATTCGGCTATCTGCTGGACTGAGGCCGGGCGGGCGGGCCGGACCCAACGGTGACCCCCGGCGCCGCACGTTTCGCGCAGGCCGCGCTGGTGGGGGACTCGGACGCCTCCTACGACAACCTGGCGCTCGCCGAGGACGCCGGCGAGATGCTCGCCCGGCGCGGCATTACCCTGATCACCGGCGGCCGTGGCGGGGTCATGGAAGCGGCCTCCCGGGGAGCCGCGCGGGCCGGCGGCCTCACCGTGGGGATCACCCCCGGGAGCCAGGCGGCCGCGGCCAACGAATGGTGCGACGTGGTCATTCCCACCGGCCTGGGCCACGCCCGCAACGTCCTGACAGCGCTGGCCGGCGATTTCATCGTCGCCGTGGGAGGCGGCGCCGGCACCCTTTCCGAGCTTTGCTTCGCATGGGTTCACGGACGCCCCATCTACGTCCTGCAGGGGTCCGGCGGTTGGTCCGACCGCCTCGCCGGGGGCGCCCTCGACCACCGTGATTCGTCAGTGATCGTCACCTGCGACAACGTCGAGGCGCTGGAACGCGAGGTGGTGCGGTTCTGCGGCGCGCAGGGACTCGGGATCCGCGAGTCGAGGTGACTGTACGGGCGGCTTCCAAACCCGCCGCGCACGCCGGAAGGGCAACGCGGATCGCTAAAGCCGCACCGGAATCGACCGGACAAGCCACTGTTTCATGAACGCGCGCACACAGGCATGGTTCTGGCTTCTGGTCCTGGCGGCGGCCTTGCTGCTGATCTGGCTCCTGAGCGCCGTCCTGTTGCCTTTCGTGCTGGGCATCGCCCTTGCCTACTCCCTCGACCCCGCCGCCACCCGGCTGGAGCGGCGCGGCTGCTCACGCATGGCGGCCACCGTGCTCATCGGCGCCGGCTTCTTCG
>JAPOQB010000825.1 GCA_026710965.1 Deltaproteobacteria bacterium
GCGCTGGCCTCCACGCACACGTAGCTCGAAGTGACCAGCGGCCGTCGGCCATCAATCAATCCATGCCAAGCCGTGCTTGCCTGCGCATGCACATCGTCGTCCGCGTCCAGGACCGCGTAGAACGCGGATGTGTCAACGAAGACCTCATCGTTCTTGGGATCCGTCATTCTTCGGATGTCTCATATGCAGTGACGAGATAGTCATCATGGCGACGGGCGACATCGCTCCGGCCGGAATGGAAGCGCCCGGCCGCGGCAATCGCACGCTTCGTCCTGTCGCTGTGTGCTCCCAGCTCGATCTGGGCGAGGACGTTGTCCACTCCCTCGCGCACAAGCCGGGAAACGGACGAACCCCGCTCCGCGGCAAGTGCCCGCAAGCGAACGTGCTGCTGTTCCGTCAACTGTACTTGGGTGCGTATCATGCCATCATGATGGCATGTACGAGGTGAAATGCCAACATGGTGTAACCCGGACACAACATGCTGTAAGTCAGGTCAGGTTCGCCAGTATATCGTCGTCGGCTTGAGTGAGATCGATCGGCTTCCGGAACGGCTGGGGCCAGTCGATGCCGGTGGGCCAGTAGACTTCGACGGTGTTGCCGTCGGGATCGTAGAAGTAGATTCCGACGGCGTTGCCGTGGCTGGCGACGCGCTCGATGGGGACGCCGCGTTCCAGGAAGTCACGGTGGAATGCCTTCAACTCGGCCAGGCTTTCGCACCGGAAGGATATCTGCTGGATCAGGTTGCCGCCGTCTTCCCGGCCCGGGCGCAACTGGAGCTCGTGGTGCTCCTGATGGCGCTCCTGGGCGGTCATGAAGACCGTGCCGGTGTCGCTTTCGTCGCTGACGGTCAGGCCCAGCACGTCACGGTAGAAGGCCTTGGACCGCTCGATGTCGTGGACCGTCAGGCCTATATGGCCCAGTGCAGAGACCTTCGGCATGATGGATTCCTCCTGTCGACTTCCCTTCTCGCCTGCTCGTGTCAACCGTTGTAGAAACGCTCGGCGTTGGCGTAGAGGACCTTGTGTTTCTGTGTGTCCGCGAGGTCCTCGCGGGAGTTGAGCTCGTCGATGTCGCCGTAGAACTCGCCCTTGTGGCGCTCGTGGGGATAGTCCGAGGCGAAGAAGATGCGGTCCTCGCCCACGAGCTGCAGTGCGGTGGGCAGAGTCTTCTCCTCCACCTCGCAACTGAAGTAGATGTTGCCGTCGTGCACGTAGTCGCTGGGGCGCTTGGTGAGGACCGGACACCAACGCTTGCGGCGCTCGTAGTTCTCGTCCATGCGGTCCATCATGTAGGGAACCCAGCCGGCGCCTGCCTCCAGGAAGGCGAAGCGCAGGTCGGGAAAACGCTCGAATACGCCCTCGGTCATCATGTCGGTGAACTGGATGAGCTGGGACAACGGGTGCTCCAGCGTGTGGGTCTTGAAGAGGTTGTCGGAGTTGTCGATGCCGATGCGCTGGCTCACCGCGCCGTGGATGGCCAGACAGCAGCCGAGCCGCTGGGCTTCCTCGTAGAGGGGGTCGAAGTCCCGGTGGCCATAGTGCTTGCCGGCCGCGGTGACCGACGGCAGCATGGCGCCGGGCATGCCCAGCTCGGTCACCGCGGCGCGAAGCTCGGTCACCGCTTCCGGTATGTTCTGGGCCGGGATCAGCGCCACCGCGCGCAGGCGCTCGCTAGCCTGCATGAACCTGGAATGGATCCAGCGATTGTAGGCCCGTGAGATGACCGCGGCGTATTCCCGGTCCTGGATCATGCCGCAGGTCAGGCCCACCGACGGATACAGGTAGGAAGTCTCGATACCGCAGCGGTCGAGAAAC
>JAPOQB010000826.1 GCA_026710965.1 Deltaproteobacteria bacterium
CGCGCGTGATGTCGAGCACTTCCCGCTCCAGGTCCTGTTCCCGGTAGTTGACCGTGAACTCGGCGCCGTAGCTCCGGGCGCCCTCGGCCCTCGCGTCGGTGCCGGCGGCGGCGATGACCCGCGCCCCCTGGTGCCGGGCGACCTGTACTCCGCAACTGCCCAGGGCGCCCGCCGCGCCCATGATCAGCACCCACTCGCCCTGTTCCAGCCTTGCGTGGTTAAGCAGCAGGTTGATGGCGGTGGGGAAATGGCGCGTGACCACCGAGGCTTCGGCGAAAGACAGGTTGTCCGGGATCGGGAACACGTTCTCCACCGGCACGGTGACGTATTCGGCGTAGCCGCCCCAGCGGTCGAGGCCCATGTGCTTGCTCCGTTGACAGGAGTCTTCCCGGCCCGTGCGGCAGAACCGGCAGTCGCCGCAACGTATGGAGGCGACCACCGCCACGCGTTCGCCGCGCCGCGTCGCCGGCACATCGGCGCCCGTGGCCGTGATCACCCCCGCGGGGTCGGTGCCGAGCACCAGTGGAAACCGCAGGTCGGTGCGGTAGGTCCCCGCGCGTACCGCGATGTCCAGCGTCTGATTGACCGAAACGGAATGCACCTCGATCAACACCTCGCCCGCGGAGGGCGACGGGGTGGGAAGCTGCTCGATCCGCATCACGTCGGCATCGCCGAACTCTCTCAGGGTGACGGCTTTCATGGAAGAGCGCATCAGCGTACCCCTCGCTCCTGCATCTCTGTTCCTCCTCGGGTGTCCTGCGTGGCATCTTGAGCTCGTTCATGGACCCGCGCAGGGGACTTGTCGCCGGCAAAGACCCCGCCGGCAAATCTACTATGAAACGCCGGGCGGTTGAACTCCGGGGCCGTCGTTGACCCCGCGAGGACTTCCATAGTATCCCGGCATTCCATGAGCACTCCAAGCGGAACCATACAGAGCATTCTGGCGGAGCTGGGCTCGACCGAGCTCCTGCTGAAGATGGACTGGGGGGGCTGGCTGGCCATGCCCGCGCCCTACGGCGAAACCGGGTTCACTAGCCGCGAAGTGACGGCGCGGTACGAGCGCAACGGCTATGAGTGGGACATTCACGGGACCCTCTACACCCCCGAGCGGGAGGCGGAGCCTGGGCGCGCCGTGGTGGTGTTTCACGGCGGCGCGGGCAGCGAACGGATCATGGACACGACTCCGGACGGCCGCCCGGGACTGGCGCGGGTGCTGGCGTCTCAAGGGTTCCTGACTCTGGCCGTCACCTATCCGGGCCACTACCCGCCCGGCGGCGTGTGGACCGAGCCCGTGCCCGAGCGCATGCCGGTGTACCTCCTCGACCGGGAGCTCCCGGTGAGGGAAATCCTCGACCGGAATCTCAAGTGCACCTTCAATACTATTCTGCAGGGAGCCGGCCTGCTCACCGACGAGCACCTGCCGGATCGTGACGTGCTGGCCTTCGGCCACTCCACCGGCGGACCCATGGCCGCCCACCTGCATCGTTTCGTGCGGCGCGCCCGCGTCACTGGGCTCCTGGGTTTCGGCTCCGGCGGCCCCGACGGATGGCGCAAGGAATGGCGTGAACACACCGGCGCGGAGGAGTACAGCGAGATCCCGGTGGAGCAGGTCTCGCGGCGGTCGCCCGAGAGCTTCCGCGCGGCGCGGTACGAGGACCCGGAGGACCTCACGCCCTGGGGCGGCCCGGAGGAATACATGGCCTGGGCCAATCCGAGGCGCTCCCAGATGAAGACCAGCCTGTGCGACAACCAGCACAACGGCGCCGTCGGGATCCTGGACCGCTACGTGGAGCTTACCGGCCTCCCGCGAGACGAGTACTACGACCACCTCCAGGATCCCGACCCCGAGTGGCTGAAGGACGTCGCCGTCCTGCTGGTAGTGGGGGAGAACGACCGGGGGCACTGGATCCGGGGGGAGCGGCTCGAGGACAAGCGCGAAATGTTCATGGGCGCCAGGTATGCCGCGGCTGCCCGGGGCAGCCACGTGGTCCTCATCCCGCGCTACGGTCACGTGGGCTACGCCGAGCTGCACAACGAGAAGATCGCGCACCTGTGGCTGTGGGCGGCCAAGGAAGGGTATTTCGACGGATAGGACGGCCTGGAAAGTAGTGCCCGGAGCCGGCGCGGGGAGCGCGCCCTATGCCGTCAGCTTTCCGTGCAGCCACCGGACCAGGGTGTTCAACGCGGGCTCGTTGGATTTCCCCGGCACGCGCCCCATGTGTCCCCCGTCCGGGAAGATGCAGACTTCCTTGGGGTCGCCGTGCTCCAGTAGCAGGTAGAAGTCATCGATGGGATGCTGGTCGTCGAGCTTGCCGTTGATGAGCAGCAGCGGGGCGCACGGACCATCGATCAGGCCCTGGGTCACCAGCGAGAGTTGCGGCGCCAGCTTCAGGATCTCCTCCAGGTCCCGGGTACGGAAGATATAGCCCCGCGCGTCCAGCAGGCTCGCGGGTCCCATGAGATACTGCTCCGCCCGGGTGGTCAAGGCCGGCCGCAGCCACTCTTCCTGGAAGGTCAGGTGCACGCCGCCGCCCCAGTCGACGGCGCCCTTGAGCCGCTTCGCTTCCACATGGGCCACCTTGGCGGCCCAATATCCACCGAAGCTTCCGCCCATGACGGCCAGGCGGGAGCCGTCCACGTCGGCGCGCGTTTCCAGGTAGTCGAGGGCCGCGGAGAAGGTCCGCTCGGCCTTGGGGTCCGAACCCAGAACGGGACTCTCGCCGACCCCGGGCATGTCGATGGTCATGGTCGCGAGGCCCAGTTGGTGGAGCGCCTCGCTGGGTCTGCGCCGGTCCTCCTTCCAGCCGTCGACGCCGCCCCAGTGGAGCACCACGGGCGGCCGGTCCACGTCGCGCGGGACCTGCAGGTAACAGATCACCGACTTCCCTTCAAAGGGGATCTCCACCCGCTCCACCGCGGGGTCCATGTGGCGGGCGGCCTTCAGGAAGTTGCGTAGCGACGCCTCGTAGCAAGCCTTCTTGCCGGGGGTGGAGGCTACCGGATAGCGGCCGATGCGGTAGTAGTCGTACGCCAGGTAGAAGGCATCGCCGCATGGCTCCCCGGTCTGCTCCTGCTTTTCGCCCAACGCCTCGTACCGTTCGCCCATCCGGCCCCACACCTCGGCCCAGTGGTCGTCTTCGGTGGACTCGAGCCACGAGACCACCTCTTCGGCATCCTCCCGCCTGACCCACTCGAAGGGGTTGGCGCGTCCGGCACGCCGCAGGATCTC
>JAPOQB010000829.1 GCA_026710965.1 Deltaproteobacteria bacterium
CCCCTCCAGCGCCGCGGCCTCCGGATGGAAGAAACTCTCGTAGTCGAGTCTCTCCGAGGTCAGCCCGAACTGGTGCGCGAACGTCATCATGGTTTCCAGCGAACGGACGTTGTCCTGGATGTTGTAGGACCAGTAGTTCTCTCCCATGACCGCCCGCTGCTCGTCGATGGCCGCGGCCACCCACGAGGTGATGAGTACTTCCGGATCCGCGCCGTAGAGCCGGTCCAGCGCCACGTCGCGGGCTCGGCGGTACGCCTTCAACAGCTCGATGGGTGCGGTCGGATGCTCGTCGACGAAATCCTGCTTGAGGGTCACCATGTGGCTGATGGGGAAGATCCCCGTGGCCTTGTAGTAGTTGAGCTCCTCGTTCTTGTAGTCCCGGAACAGGCGTCGCACCCGCGGGTCGCGCCGGCTGATGGACGGCAGCACGTTGGGTTCGATGACCGCGTCGACTTCTCCCCCGAGCAGCATTTCATCCAGGGGCTCGCCGGGCTGCGGCCCCAGGATGTGCGGCAGCGGTTCCACCTCGACGTCCGGAGCCCAGCTCGCGGCCTCCGGCCCGGGCATGCACCAGCGGATGCGCGCGAGGTCCACGCCGTAGTGGTCCTGGAGCGCCCCCCGCGCCCACACGCCGGCGGTGCTGCTCACGAACACGCGTTTTCCCTCCAGGTCCTTCGGAGTGTCGATGCCGGCCGCGTTGTTGACGAAGATGTAGGCCAGCCGGAACTTGCGGTTGGGGTAGGCCGGGATCGAGACGTAGGGGTGCTCGCCCTTGCTCTTGGTGCGCATGAGGCCGCCGAAGCTGGCGTCCCACGCGTCGATGGTCTCGGGTCCGTGAAAGTCGCTGATCTCGAGATCGAAACCCTCCACCTCGACGCTACCGTCGACGAAGGGCCGGTTGGTGTCCACCTCGGGCTCCCGGAAACCGAGCCGGAGCTTGGGGTTCGCCATGGATCTGTCTCCCTTGTGTCTGGTGGCGCGCTATCCGTCCTGACGCTCCGCCGGCGCGGTCTCCTGCATGAAAAAGCCGAGCTTGGTCTGTGCCGGCCAGTCGTCGATGGAGAACAGGATGGAATCGCCATGGTGACCGTTCTCGTGATGGTGCCACGTCCAGGCCGGCACCGCAAAGATGTCTCCCTGGCTCCACTCGAGCCGCTCGCCCTCGATGACGATGGCCCCTTCACCCTCGAACGCGTGGTAGAAGGTGTTGCTGTTGTGGCGGTGGCTCAGGGTATTCTGCCCCGCCCGCAGGAGTTGCGCGTGCCAGGCGATGGTGGGCAGCGTGGGGCCGCCGTCCACCGGGCTGGCGAGCATCAGGTGCGCGCCCTCGCAGGGGTCTTCCTCGCCGGCCTCCTGCAAGGCGCTCAGGGCGGCCCGGGTCTCGGCCCAGGGATAGCGCATGGGCGGCAAGGGGAAGGGCCGGCCGTGGGCCATGGGCCGCGCCAGCCCCCGGGTCCGGTCGCCGTAGCCGCTGGGCTTGCGGATCTCCTGGTAGGGCAGGTCTTCCGGGAGCCTTTCGTTGAGGTTCACCCCGCCGTTGTAGCCGTTGTCATAGCCGTCCACGTACAGGGCCGGCGCGGATCCCTGGTTCCAGTGGTCATGAAAGGTCCAGGAGGGGCTGATGATGACGTCGCCGCGCTCCATGGGAAAGGCCTCGAACTCGCAGACGAACGCGGCCTCCCGGGGCGCCTGGCATACCAGCCGCGTTTCGTTGCGCATGTTGCGGTGACCCTGGGTGCGCTCGCCGGGCATGAGGATCTGGACGTTCATCCAGATGGGGAAACGGGTGGCCTCGATGCCGGTGACGGAACGCATGCCCGTCATGCCCCCTGGGCCCACCGTGACGATCTCGCCGGAACGCAGGAGGCCCTGGTAGATTCCCTCCCAGCGCCAATGAGCGCCGGTGGCGCCGGTGCGCGGCGGCGCCATGCCCTCGCGCCGCAGCCCGGCGCCGGTCAGGTGGTGTCCGGCCAGGTACTTCTCGAGGTCTTCGTGGGTGGTGCCGACGCCGCTCATCGCAAGTCCTCCGTGCGCGTGGGGTCCCGCCGGTCAGGCGTCCAGGCCAAAATACTTCACGCAGTTGTCCACCAGCATGGCCTTCTTCTCGTGGGCGGGAATGCCCTCGAAGTCCTCCTCCATCACCGGGATGGACTTGGGGTACTCGCTGGCGGCGTGGGCGAAGTCCGTGCCCCACATGAGCTTGTCATAGCCGATGCACTCCCGCCGCCTGATGCCGATGGGATCGTGCAGGAAGCCCCAGTAGTTGTTCTCCCGCAGGTACTCGCTGGGTTTCCTGTCGAGATAGTGCAGGCCCCAGAACTGGTGGATCATCGGCATGTACCGCTGGTAGTGGTCGTCGAGTTGCCACAGGCCGTACTCGAACCAGCCGATCATGGTCTCGGCCCAGTACATCTTGAGCGTCGGGAAGCGGTCCCACACGCCCGCGAAGGCCATCTGCACCGCGCCCACCATGGCGTCGTTGGTAAAGCGGAAGAAGTAGTTCATGGGCTCCTTGACGTGCACGTCGGGACCGGGGCGGCGCTCGTACGTGAACGCGGGCTCGCCGCCCTTGCCGGAACCCATGTTGCCGGTGTTGTGGTTGGTGAGGGCGACGCCCAGGTCCAGGGCCGCGGCCCAGAAGCGGTCGTCCTCGGCCGAGGGATAGCCGCGGCCGCTGGGGAACTTGTCGAGCTTGACGCCCTTGAGGCCGAGCCGGGCGCAATGCTCCAGCTCCCGCACGGCATCGTCGATCCCGCTGGTGGGCGTCACGCCGATGGGAATGATGCGGTCCGGGGCCGGCGCCATGTACTCTTCGGCCAGGAACTCGTTGTAGGCTCGCACCAGTTCGCAATAGAGCTCGCGGTCCTTGGCCTGTTCCAGCACGAAGGAGATCTGCGAGAACACCACTTCGGCGTCGATGCCGTCCTTGTCCTGTTCCCGCAGCCGCTGCTCCGGCGGACCGGTGCCGGCGCAGGTCTCGAAGGTGGGCACCTGGGTGGCCATGTCTTCCTTGTTCACCCGGACGCTTCGGGTGACGCCGATGGTGTTGGGCTCGCCGCCGTCCACCACCACCGCATCGGAGCCGTTGGGCATCTTGACCCGCTTGGGCGCGCGATCGCGCATGGACGCGGCCACCCGGTCGCGCCAGATGTCGGGGTTGAGGTCGATGTGGCCGTCGGCCGAAATGACGTTGTAGTGGCGTGCCATTGCCGGCTCCTTCCTTTGGCCGGTGCCGCGCGCCAGTATGGGCACGGCCGTCAGCACCTGCCGGTAGGGGCGACCGGCGGTCGCCCTCCGTGGCTAGGCACCGGCTCCTGACCGGCACGTTAGCCAATGGCCTGCGGTCGTGTCAATGCGCCGCGGGCTGGCGACGGGCCGATCCGGGCCATCCCCCGGTTCGATATTGTTGAATAGTCCTCGGGCTGATACCATCCGAGGGGAGAACAGGGATAAGGGAGGTGCACCATGACTGGAACCCAGGTTGTCGAGGCCCCGCGGGACGCGGTGGAGGCTGTTCTCAATTACGCGGTGGACACGGGCGAGAAACCCGTTACGCATACGGCGGTGCTCAACAGCACGCCGGCGGTGCGCACCGGGAAGCGCGAGGAGCGCCGGGCCATGATCCACAACGGGCGCCCCATGGCGGACGAGTTCACAATGGATCGCGAGGGGTTCGTCTTCGTCAGGCATGAGACCCGGGTGTCCGACTTCTACGACGAGGACGAGCTGCGCTCGGTGTACTACCCGGAGATCGATGCCCTGGTGAAGCAAGAGACCGGCGCCTCGCGAGTGGTCATCTTCGACCACACCCTCCGGGCCCAGGACGAAGGCATCCGGTCCCAACGGAAGGTCCGCGAGCCCAACCGGTCGGTGCACAACGACTACACCGAGTGGTCCGCGCCCAAACGCGTGCGGGACCTGTTGCCGGCGGAGGAGGCCGAGGCGCTGCTCCAGGGGCGGTTCGCCATCATCCAGGTCTGGCGGCCCACCCGCAACCCGGTCCGCACGAACCCGCTGGCCATCGCCGACGCCCGCAGCCTCCGGACCGAGGAACTGATACCGTCCCAGCGCAGTTACCCCGGGCGCATCGGCGAGACCTACCAGATCAAGTACAGCCCGGAGCACCGCTGGTTCTACTTTCCCGCCATGGCCCGTAACGAGGCCATCGTCTTCAAGGTGTTCGATTCCGAGACGGACGGGCGCGCGCGTTTCACCGCCCATACCTCCTTCGACGACCCCACGTGCCCGCCGGACGCCCCGGCGCGGGAGAGCATCGAGGTGCGGACACTGGCTTTCTTCGATGCTCCGGCATCGTGACCCGACACGATCGGCTCCGGCAAGGAGAGTGATGCCATGCGCATGAAATCCTTTGAGTGGCTCGGCCGCGAATGCGTCGCGGCCTCTTGCGAGGGCGCCGCCGGAGCGGCCGGCGGCGAGGGTATGGACGGTATCCTCGACCGCATCGAGCAGGGTATCGGCAGACTGGGGTTCTCCCTCGACGACACCGTGCGGACGCGCCTGTGGGCTCGGGACCGGGAGAGCCGCAACCTCGGGAGCCAGGCCCGCTCCCGGCGCATGAGTGGCAAGGCGCGCTCGGCGAGCTCCAGCTACATCGCGGCGGCGCACCTCGACTCCGGTGCCAGCGTGGCGCTGGACTTCCTCGCCATGCGCTCGGACGGCGAGAAGAATCTCGTGGAATACGATCCGCCCATCGTGCCGCTACGCTACCTCGATCTGGAAAGAAGGGTCTTTCTCTCGGGCGTCACTTCCACCACCGGGGACCTGGCGCAGCAGGTAAGCGAGATCTGCGGTCTGATCGGGGGGTCCCTGGAACACGCCGGGACCTCATGGGAGCAGGTGGTGCGGGTGTCGTTCTTTCTGCATCAAGAGGAGAACCCGACGGCTCTGAAGCAGGCGTTTCAGCAGGCCGCGAAGGTGCCTGCGGAAAGCACCGAGTGCTCGTTCGTGGAGGGCTATTCCGCCGTGGGCAAGCTCATCGAGATCGAGGTCACGGCGCAACGTTAGCGGTCTGGCCCGATCTCCTCGGGAGTCTCCAGGCCACTAGTGTCGCATCACTCTCCGTACGGTGCTCGCGTCCTCTTGCGGGTCATCTGTCGCCAAACCGGCGCCGGCGGATGAGCTTGCTGTCGCGGAGACGCGGATCCCCGCCACCCCCTCGCGCAGTTCATCCTCGGTAATGGGCATGAGCAACTGGTGGACGATCTCCGCGACAAATTCTGCCCGACCGCTCACCCCGGCTTTCGCATAAAGACCGCTCGCCTGTAATCGGGTCGTGGTTTCCTTGACCCCGCGCAAATCCGCGATTTCCGCGAAGCGGAAACCTTTGATGATCAGCCACGCGACTTCCTTCTCGCTACGGGTGAGCCGCCAAGCGTCTATTTGCTCTTCGATGCCGGCGGCGAGCTCCCCGG
>JAPOQB010000349.1 GCA_026710965.1 Deltaproteobacteria bacterium
CATGGGTGTGTTGACGGTAACGAGGTGAGATGGCCGGGATACCCCGGTGGAGGCTACCGCGAAGGGAATCGGGATTCTGTGCGTTGGCGCCGGTTCACAGGGAGGCGCGTCCTGAGGATGAAGCATGCGATTCGGTGAAATCCAAAGAGTAGGGTTGAGCGACATGTTCCTGACAGCACTGGGGGATTGGCTCGCGACCTGGTGGTGGGTGATCCTTGTCGTTTTGGGTCTGTTGATTCTGCAACAAGTCGCTGCCAGGCCACGGCGTCGCCGGAGCTGGGGTTCCCGCGGGGATTTTTCGGGAAGACGGGGAAGGTGGGCCACCGAGCGTGTGCCGGATGTTTCCCGCCTTGGCGATCCGAAGGCGCAGATGGAGTTCATCTCCAGAGTCGATTTCGAGCCGCGTCGCCTATTGAACAAGCCGGAATACGGTATTCTTCTGATTCTTGAGAGGCTCACCCGCGATATCGGAGGCGGCCATCGCGTTATGGCGCAGACCAGCCTCGGTGAGATAATCGCTCCCAGGAACACGTCAGCGTCGGAGGAGGCCCGCGATCTCGCGTTTCGCTCCATAAACAGCAAGCGCCTGGACTTCCTGGTCATCGACCGTTCCGGCATGCCCGCCTTGGCGGTGGAATACCAGGGGCATGGCCACTACCAAAACAGGGCCTTCATGCGCGATGCCGTGAAACGGGAAGCTGTCAGAAAGGCCGGGGTTCCGTTCCTGGAGATTCCGGCCGAGTACGACGTAACCGTCGAGGAGAACCGAATCCGCGTAGCGTTGCGCCCGGACCAAGGAGGAGGCTCCGCCTGACCGTCAAGATCCGCGTGTTTTCAACCGTCTGAAAGAGGGTAAAAGACCAAGATGCCCCTTCCGATGCTTCGATCCCTCCGTCAACCGGAGTGTGTTGGCATTTGACCTGAACAGTGGCGCGCTCTGCAACGGGAAAACAGAAGCCCCTTCACTTGAGAATGCCGTGTTGTCAAGCGCAAGTGACGCTCAAGAGAACTTGACGCGGGACGCCGTCTTTGCCCACAAGAGCGTTGGCCAATGCCCGACCGCTCCGGAGACAGACGCCCCCGGGGTTGTCCGCCGCTCGTCGCCAGGGAGACGTTATAGCGGCAGGGATGGCCGCGCCTGTCTGGCAGCGCCAGCAGGTTTGTGGCAGAATCGACGCAGGTCCCTTGTCCGGAGACAAGTCGAATGGCTGGCGCAAAGGCGCCTATGGAGACAGCCCATGATCAATGCCATCATAGTTCCAACGGACGGTTCCGGGCACGCCAACAAGGCCATCGAGATGGCGGGCGAGATCGCCGTGAAGTTCAGCGCGCGCGTCGTGGTCGTGCAGGCTCTGCTGCAACATGCCACAGCCGTGGATCTGAAGACGATATGCCAGGACGTCAGCATCGAAGGGGATGTCGTAAAGGAGATCGATGAACTCGCGGCTATGGTCGCGCGGGTCGCTGCATCGGGTTACCCGCAGGGCCCCGTTCCGGTGTCACCCGAGACGTTGCGCAAGGTCGGCGAAGGCATCGCCGAGAAAGCCCGTGAGACATTGCTGGCGAAGGGTGTTCAGGACGTGACGACCCAGGTCGTGGACGGCGACCCGGCAAGCAACATCATCGCCGCGGCCGAACATGAGAAGGCGGAATTGGTGGTCATGGGCCGCCGGGGTCTCGGCAACGTGGCCGGCCTCGTCATGGGAAGCGTCTCGCACAAGGTGGCGCACCTCGCCGAGTGCGCGTGTCTCACGGTCAAGTGACGGTTGACGGAGGCGGGTCGGAGAGGACTCCCGGCTCCCGGGCGCCCTCTGCAAGACAGAGAGACAGAGCCGCGCTGGCACGCGCACAAATCGGAATGAATCCGCTTACAGTATGCTTACGGTGGTTGTCAGACGAGCAAAGGACTTTCTAGTCAATTGTCCTTAATCTCCCATAATATCAGACACTTATGATCGATTCCCGAGGGCGGTACATGGTCGGGGATGTTGGCGACACTCCACACGAAACCCGGAAACGCCCTTCGCCTTTTGGTAAGGGCCCTCCCTGCGCACCTTTGACACGGGCGCGGACAATCACCGTACAGACGCGGGGATGGGGGACTCCAGCGCATGCCCGAACTTTCCCGAACCCCGGTAACCGTTCCGGGAAGCTGCGGAGATTCGGAAGGACGGATGTCGCGAATCGTTTCGGTAGAGGGAGTTCCTCGATTGCGCCAGCCAGTGTCATCTTGCCCGGACATCCGCCCGTCGTCCGCTTCCGGCCACCCTCTCATCCTCGCGGCGTGACGGAGGCATGCGGTAGAGTGGATGGATTCCCGGAAACCGTCAGGCTGGTGACGCCGCCGGACTCGTGCCGACGTGATCGACGAGGGTGACCAACGTGCTGAGGATGGAGCGGTGTGTCGGCGGCGCTGGTCCATCGATGGGACCATGAGGCGGCCATGACGAATTCAGGGGTTGCGTGTCTGTTCTTGGGATAGATTGTCGGCGGCGACAAGGGACGGCCCATGTATTTCTTCTATTTCGACGAATCGGGCTCCCGCGATCCCTCGGCCGGCACCGCGGAGAAGCCGAAGGACCATCTTTATGTCCTTCTCGCCGTCGGGATGTACGAAGGCCAATGGCGGCCGTTCGAGACCGAGATTTCCGGTTTGAAGCTCGAACTCGCCGACCGGCTGTCGCGCCGGGGCAAGGGCCGGTTCGAGCTGGCCGATTGCGAGGTCAAGTCGAACTGGGTCCGCATTCCGGGCGAGCGTGAGAAGCGCAGCCGGTTTCTTCACGGACTGCCCGCCGGCGACCTGACCCGGCTCACCGACGCCTATTTCGATCAGGTCGCGCGCCGCCATACCGTCATCATGGCCAGCGTGGTCGACAAGCGGTTTCTCCACGATGGCATGACCCACGAAGCGCTGCACATGACGGCCTACGAGTTCGTGCTGGAGCGCATTCAACACTACATGAGGCAGTACCACCCGAAGCATCGCGCATTGATCGTGATGGACGACACGAGCCGGCAGCTCAACCGCGCCGTCGCGATGAAGCATGCCTCGTTCCAGCGGGCGGGAAACCGGAACATGACGTTTCCGGCGATCGTCGAGTATCCGTTCTTCACTCGCAGCGAGTTGTCGAACGGCGTCCAGCTGGCCGATCTGCTGGCCTACAGCGTCTATCGCGCCTTCAAGGACAAGGACGTCGGCTATCCGTATTTCGAGAAGGTGCTGGGCAACTTCTACCGGCGGCCGCAGGGGACGGCGCTTGACGGCCTGAAGGTCTGGCCGGACCGCTCGCCGTTGTCCGGGCTGGCAGCAAAGGCGTGGGATTCGCTCCAACGAGAAACCCTCCGTTTGGAGGGTCAGTGATGTCAGGCTGGGCGAACCATATCGAGCCCATCAAGGGCACCCGACAATGAAAATGTCGCATGCGAATGCGGCAGTGTCAATCCCAAGGGGTCGCTGAAACGCAACATTGTCGAAACCGTCCCGAGTGGTCGATGAGCATGTCAAACTCGCTCCTACCGTCGCCGCGCCTGGGTCCACTTGCAATCGAATGGCGGGAGTCAGACGTGGCCGAATCCCTCCGGGGCTGTCTTGCAGGCGGGCGATGGAGTATCGTCCTGGCATGGACGACGAACGGTTGAACGGCAGGATCGACGAGGCCGTGCTGGCGTTGCTCTATCTGGGGATATTCGAGAGCCGTCCGGCGGGCGGCGCCCGCGCCTGGAAGACCTTCGACTGGGATGCGATGGGACGTCTTCACGGGAAGGGACTGATCTCCGACCCGGCGGGGAAGGCCAAATCCGTGGTTCTGACCGAGACGGGACTGCGGGAGGCCGAAGCGGCCTTCCTTCGGCTGTTCGAAGCCGATGACTGAGTCGCTCCGCGCCGCCAGCTTGTACGCCAGGCTGCGGTTCTACGGAACGCATGCCGTCCGCCGCACCGACCTTGACCCGGGCTTCCATTCTCGATGGATCCCGGTGCTTGCATGAGTGGCCCTCATTCGGCCCGCTGAAGCAGGCGGACCAGGGAGAGCATCTTGGCGCGACAGGACGCCAACGGGGACGAAGCTGCACTCATTCGCGCCCGTCTCGCGAGGCTGGCGGAAGAGAAGGATGCGCTGGAGGCACAGCTCGCGGCGCTCGAGGGCAACGTTCCAACCTCGCTGGAGGAGAGCCCGCGCCAGGGGCCCGTGAACGAGCATTCGCCGGCGCGCGAGAAGATCGCGCTGTTCCGCTCGCTCTTTCGCGGCCGCGACGATGTCTATCCGAAGCGTTGGGAAAATGCCCGGACCCGGAGGTCCGGCTACGCGCCCGTCTGCGGCAACGAGTGGAAACCGCGGATTTGCGGCAAGCCCAGGATCAAGTGCGGCGCCTGTCCCAACCAGGCCTTCCTGGCCGTCACCGACGAGGCGATGGGAGAACACTTGCGCGGACGCGGGACGGTCGGCGTCTATCCCATGCTGCCGGACGGCCAGTGTTGGTTTCTTGCGGCCGACTTTGACCGGGAGAGTTGGCGTGCGGATGCCGGGGCCTTCCTCGCCGCCTGCCGTTCGAAGGGCGTTCCGGGGGTCCTGGAACGCTCGCGCTCGGGCAATGGCGGACATGCGTGGATCTTCTTCGCCGAACCCGTGCCCGCCGCGCTCGCCCGCCGCTTGGGCTCGTATCTTCTGACCGAGGCGATGGAGAGCCGCCCGGACCTGGGCTTCAAGTCCTACGACCGGTTCTTTCCGAGCCAGGACACGCTGCCGGAGGGCGGTTTCGGCAACCTCATCGCACTGCCCCTGCAGGGCGGACCCCGGGAGCAGGGCAACAGCCTGTTCCTGGACCAAAGCTTCACGCCGTACGGGGATCAATGGGCGTTCCTGTCCTCGCTCCGCCGGATGACGCTGGCCGAGGCCGCGGCGATCGTGGACGAAGCGAGCCGCGAGGGCAAAGTGATCGGCCTCCGCCTGCCGCTCGACGACGAAGACGAGGAGCCCTGGACCGCGCTGCCCTCAAGGCGCCGGCCCAAGCCGCCGATTGCCGGACCGCTGCCGGAGCGGATAGATGCGGTGCTGGGCCACCAGATCTATGTTCCCCGGGCCGGCCTGCCGCCGGGACTGGTCAACCGGCTCGTGCGGCTTGCGGCCTTTCAGAACCCGGAGTTCTACCAGGCGCAGGGCATGCGGCGCTCGACCTTCGGCATTCCGCGCGTCATCGCCTGCGCCGAACTCCTGTCCCACCACATCGGATTACCGCGCGGCTGCCGTCCAGCCATGGAGCAGTTGCTCGAAGAACTCGGCATCGGACTGGAACTCCGGGACGAGCGCAACTGCGGCCGTGCCGTGAACGCGGCCTTTCTCGGCGAACTGACCGGGGAGCAGAAGACGGCCGCCGAAGCGCTTCTGGCGCACGAGACCGGCGTGCTGGCGGCCGCCACGGGGTTCGGCAAGACGGTCGTAGCGGCATCGGCCATCGCCTCCCGTGGCGTCAACACGCTGGTGCTCGTTCACCGCCGCCAGCTGCTGGATCAGTGGATCGCACAGCTCGGGGCGTTCCTCGATGTTCCGGAATCGGCCATCGGTTGGATCGGAGGCGGCAAGCGCAGGCCGGGGGGAATTGTCGATGTCGGCATGCTCCAGAGCCTGGAACGCGGCAACGTGGTGGACGATGTCGTAGGCGACTATGGACACCTGGTGGTGGACGAATGCCACCACCTGTCGGCCGTGAGCTTCGAGGCAGTGGCGCGGCGCGCCAGGGCCCGGTACGTGCTGGGGCTATCGGCCACGGTGACACGCAAGGACGGACACCATCCGATCGTGTTCATGCAGTGCGGCCCGATCCGGTTCCGGACGAGTGCGAAGGCGGAGGCCCGGCGCCGTCCTTTCATCCATCGGGCAGTCATGCGTCCGACGTCGTTCCATCTGTCCCGGGACATTGATGCGGAGCGCCCTCCTATCCAGCAGGTATACGCCGCGCTGATTCGGGACGAAGACCGCAACGGCATGATTTTCGACGACGTGCTGACGGCGCTGGAGGCGGGGCGCTCGCCGATCCTCCTCACGGAGCGCAAGGAGCACGCCCGGTACTTTGCGGAGAGGCTCGCAGGTTTCGCGCGCAACGTTCTGCTTCTCCAGGGAGGCATGGGGGCGAGGCAGCGCCGCGAGGTCATGCAGCGGCTCGAGGAGATACCGGACCACGAGGAACGGGGGCTGGTGGCGACGGGGCGGGACGTCGGCGAGGGGGTCGATGACGCCCGCCTCGACACGCTGTTCCTGACCACGCCGATTTCCTGGAAGGGCACTCTGGCCCAGTACGCGGGCCGCCTGCACCGGCTGCATCCGGAGAAGCGCGAGGTGGTGGTCTACGACTATCTCGACGGTGAGGTTGCGGCGCTCCGGCGCATGGCGGGGAAGCGCATCAGGGGTTATGAGAGCCTCGGCTACACGGTTGAGCAACGATCCGACTTGTGAATCCCGTTAGTGTCTCGGTCTGAAGGGGTACGACATGGCCTCGCCCGGCGGGCGGCGCGGCCATGTGGTTGAGTACAAGAACCGCGCCGCCTGGCGCGCGTTCATGCGTGGCTTTGCAGTCTCCTCGGCCGAAACGCTCGGAACGTCCACCCCGATAGGATCGCATCGGCATCACGGAGGACGGTGGTGTGGTTCATGGTGCGTAGAGAGCCAAGAACCCTTGTCCAGTGTCCGCCAGCCTGCGGGCGCCGACCAATTCCTGAAACGCACCCCGCACATTGACAATCCGGTTCGGGCATTGATTCTTCGGACAACTTCATCAAGTATGGCGCCCATCGCCGCAACGTCGACCCGGTTGTACAGGACGAGTGTGCGCAGCGCCTCACGGTCACCGTGAACATACCTGTGCCAGAGCTCGACCGCCTGGAGGCCGTCGACTCTCGTCGTGTCATCCCGAAGATCAATTCCGAGGGCCTTTTCGACTGTCTTTTGACCGCCTGTAAGTCCAACGCGCCGACACAGTTGCAAGAGATCGAGGTGAACCCTCGGGAAGGTGATACCCGGGAACGCCCGCGCCACGAACTTGGTATCGAAGCGACCCCCGTTGAAGGTTACCAGAGCCTTCGCTTGTTGGAAGTCGTTGCGGAGCAGGTCCTCATTCGTCCCCCTCACGATGGACCTTGTACAACCGCCGAACGACCATCCAATCACAGTGATCTCGTCATGGTCGGGATCTAGCCCAGTGGTTTCCACATCAAGAAAGAGAACTCTCTCCGGGTAACGAGCACACTCTAGAAGGCGGGCTCGCAAACTCCGCAGGTTTGCTCTCGTACGCTCGGGTCTTCGTGTTGTCCCCATTGCAAACTCTGCCTGAAACTGGAATCAACGGCCCTCGACGCCGGCATGGCGCTGGTTATGGCCGTCTTGATGGAAGAAGTCGCCAGCGTCGCAAGAGCGTAGCCTCGAGTCAATCCCCGCGCGTGCGGGGGGAACCTGCGATGACCGTCGGGTTCGGTTACAACACAGGGTGTTTGGCAGGTAGCCGAACTCGTCGGCCACGAGCAAGGCAGGACGAGTCAGCACACGGAGGCTTCGGGAGAGCTGGCTGCGGCGTTGGCACGAGCGACTCGATGAGAGGTGTCAGGGTTCGGTAGCAGCCGCCGCGGCCGGATTCGGCAACTCCGATGGCTACGCTGATGGCCAAGTGCGTCGTACTTCGCGGATGCTGGCGGACTAAGCGCACCAAGTCATTGTCGCCACGCGGGTCGAGGCGTGAGCGGGTGATCGGAGCCAGCTGGCGCCATTGCTGGTTCAGGCAGGCTCGGGAATGCTACAACGGCGCTTAGCGCTGTTAGGCAACAATGCCTAGAGGCAGAGGAAACTTGACACGATGAGTTCAATTTTCGATTGGCCGGGCAAGTCGGACAGCGAGGGTAACGAGTATCCTGCGGTGCGGCACATGCTCGACGTGGCAGCGTGCGCCGAACGGCTGATCGAGGGTCATGTGGCGTTCGCCGGACTCACGGATGCCCAACGGCGAGCGCTGGTGCTCTTGGTTGCCCTTCACGATGTTGGCAAATTGTCCGAGTCATTCCGCGCCCTGATCCGCCACGGCGAGACGGGGCATCCCTTGCACTGGCAGCTTTCAGATTTTCTGTTGTGCGGGGTTCTGGACGAAGCCTTGTCCGGGCTTGGCGCCGACGGCGACGTGCGCGCGGAACTGTACGCCGTAGTCGCGGGACATCACGGCCGGCCGCCGGATCGAGCAGGCGGAAAGCGATCCGAACGGCGGAAACGAATCCGCGCCGTGGGAAGCGGTGAAGGAGCGGCCCGCGAGTGGGTCGCCACACTGTTGGAACTCTTCCCCGATGCCACACTGGATGGGGTGACGCTGACTGAGGCGAAAAGGATCAGTTGGGCACTGGGCGGTTTGACCGTGGCCGCGGATTGGGTGGGCTCGAACCGGGACTGGTTTCCGTTTCAGCCGAGGTGCGACGACATCGTAGAAGCCCTTGCGAAGTCACGCGGCCAAGCCGAGCGGGCTCTGAACGAAGCGGGCCTTCATCCGGCCCGTCCTATGCTCCGCGCTGGCGCCTCATCCGTCGGGTTGTCCGAGCCGGACTTGCGGCCGATGCAGCAAGCCGCATGCACGGTGGCGCTGGGGCAAGGACCCCAACTGGCCGTTCTCGAAGACGCCACTGGCACCGGCAAGACCGAGGCGGCGCTGATCCTCGCGCACCGCATGATTACCGCTGGGAAGGCGCGAGGATTGTTCTTCGCCCTTCCCACCATGGCGACTTCCGACGCCATAATGGAGCGCGTAGAGAAGGTCGCTCCGGGACTGTTCGAGACCCCGCCATCGGCGGTGCTGACACACAGCCGGGCGGGATTGAGCAAGGCGTTGCGGGAACTACGCGGAGCATCCTCGGACAACACACCGGAGTCCGACGGAACCGAATGGCTCACCGACAATCGGCGGCGGTCGCTGCTGGCCACCATCAGCGTTGGCACCGTGGACCAAGGGCTATTGGGCATCCTTCCTACCCGTTTCTCCACGCTCCGGCTGTTCGGTTTAGTGGACAGGGTGATGATCGTCGATGAAGCGCACAGTTACGAGCCGTACATGCAACGGGAGTTGGAGGGGTTGCTCAGGATGCAGGCCCGCTTGGGAGGATCCGCTATACTGATGACCGCGACCCTGCCGACGGTGATGCGTCAAGGCTACGTCAACGCCTTCCAGGATGGGCTTGACGCGGCGCAGACGGGCATTCCCGGGCAGCACTATCCCGGTCTTCATCTCGTGGATGCCGGTCAAGTCTCCAGCCATGTCGTCGGACCGTTGCCAGAGAGCGTACGTACTGTCAGGGTCAAGCGTCTTCGTGCAGCGGACGACGCCGTGGAGTTGTTGAAAACAGCTGCGGCGGGCGGCGCGGCGTGCGTGTGGGTGCGGAACGCCGTGGACGATGCTATCGCCGCAGCCCAGGCATTGACAAGGGAGGGCGTGGTTACGGATGTGTTGCACGCCAGGTTTGCGCTGATCGACCGACTGCGCCACGAAGAAGTACTAATGCGACGGTTCGGCAAGGAAGGCGCAGGACGGGAGGGACGGGTGCTGGTTGCGACGCAGGTGGTGGAGGCGTCACTAGACCTTGACTTCGACGTCATGGTCTCCGATCTCGCGCCTATCGGGTCATTGATTCAACGGGCGGGACGGCTCTGGCGGCACATGAGTGCGCGCCCCGAGAACAAACGCCCGGTTCCTGGACCGACGCTGAACGTGCTGTCTCCCGACCCGAGCGCCGTAGCGGGGGAGGATTGGCTGAACTCAGTTCTGGACCGGGGCGCCTGGGTCTATCGCCTGGACGATCAGTGGCGAACTGCCAAGACGTTGTTCGACGCGGGCGAGATCGTAGCGCCCGCTGGCCTTAGGAGCCTGATTGATGCCGTGCATGGAGATGAGGCTATTGATGTTCCGGAAATCATCGTGACGGAACAGTTGAAGGCGGAAGGACGCGCCAAGGCCGAGGCTGCGATTGCACGGGCCAACGTAGTGGCGCCGGTGTCCGGCTACCTCTCGGAGGTCGGAACGGTGGCGAATGACGCGAAATTTCCAACTCGCCTGGGCGAGCCGCAGGTCACGATGGTGCTCGCCCGGCGCGATCGCAACGGTCTGACCCCGTGGGCAGGCGAGGAAGAGTCCGCCATTTCTTGGGCGTTGTCTGAAGTATCTGCGTCCCGCAGGCGCTTCGAGCGACTTCTACCGGATCAGGACACGGATGAGATCCAGGAAATCAAGCGTGCATGGCCCGAGTGGCGTCGCGACTTGGCGGTGTGTGTAGTGGACAACGGTTGTGCGGTGAACGGAGGCATGCTTTATGATCGGACATATGGGCTGAGAGTGCGGAGTTCCCCTCCGGATAGCGGGGATGAACCAGTGAGCGCGTCTTGACGCGGCATGTCAATCGATAAGTTACCCGCCGTCGCGGGTATTAAAACGTGAGAGCGTCTTGACGCTAATGATTCTTTTGTTTATACTCGCCCGAACTGACTCGAAAGCAAGTCGCTATCAGGCATATTAGCCGCAGTTTGAAGATGAAGGTTTAGAATCATGGCCTTGAACTTGCTGTCCGACCCCTGGATTCCTGTCGTTCGCGGAAAGAGCACCGTCACCATCCGCCCGGATCAAATCGAAGAACCCGGTGTCGCGCGTCTTGCCTGGCCCCGACCGGATCTCAACTTGGCATGCCTTGAACTGCTCATCGGTTTGGTCTCGATGGCCGATCCGCCGACGGATCGGGTTGACTGGCGTTCACGTCTTGTGAACCCCGATACCGGACGCCTCCGTGGCGCTTTGGAGGCGTTCGCGCCCCATTTTGAGTTGACAGGTGACGGGCCCCGCTTCCTGCAGGATCTCGAGGTTTTCGAAGAGACGGCCAAGACTGCGGATATCAACCCGGTGGACATGCTCTACATCGATTCGGCAGGGAACTCGACCGCGTTGAAGAACGCGGACCTGATGGTCAAGCGTCGCCGATACACCTCCTTGTCACCCGCAGAGGCTGCCATGGCGCTGTACACGCTTCAGGCGTTTGCGCCTTCCGGCGGAAGCGGCAACAGGACGTCCATGCGCGGCGGTGGGCCGATGACCACGCTGGTTCGGCCTATCGACTATGACCACGCAGCGTACCCGTTGTGGCGCTTGGTCTTCGCCAACGTGCTGCCCGGCATCCCGCTTGCGGCAGGCGATGCGGAAACCGCACTGCCTTGGCTTCGTCCGACTCGAACGTCGAAACTGGAAAGTGAGATCACGACCCCTGATGACTCGCATCCGCTCGAAGCGTTCTTCGGGATGCCCCGGCGTCTGAGGCTGGTGTTCGAGAACGACAGGGTTACCGGTGTGGTGCAAAGACCCTACGGCACCAACTACGGCGGATGGTACGATCACCCATTGACGCCATACTACCGAAGAAGGGAGGAGGACCCTGAATGGCTGCCGGTCCACCCCAGACCCGGACGCCTCAGCTACCGGAACTGGTTGGGCACCACACTGGAGTCTGCGGCGCAAGGTAAGGGCATCCGCCGCACCGCTCGAACCATTCGTGAATGTCGCAACGTTGGTTCACACGCACCAGACTTCGAAGTGATGGCCGGGGGCTGGGCAATGGACAACATGAAGCCAATGGATTTTTCCGTCCACGTCTACCCCGGTTTTCCGGGGTTGGATGAAGACGGAGAATCTCGGGTGCACCAACTGGTAGACGCGGCAAACACCGCCTCAGGCGCCCTTCGCAAGGCGCTCAAGTACGCCGGTAAACTCGATGGCGCGTCGGCCCGTGCGGACGAGACGTTTTTCGGGGAAACCGAGGGAGAGTTTGAGGCGTCGGTTCGTCGCATCACCGCGGGAGAGCAGGAAGTCGAAGAGAAATGGCACGGGACACTTCGGGGACACGCGGTGGGGATTTTCGACGAACGGACCCTCGGCGGACTCGCGGAACGCGACATCGCGAAAGTCGAGAAGCAACTCGCCGCCAGACGTAATCTGCAAATCGCACTGGCGCGACAGGTTCGTGAAAAGCTGTGTCTGCCGATTCTGGCGAAAGGAGAAAAACGGAAATGACGCTTGACCAGGGAATCGGCGATGTCGTCCGCATCTGGTACAAGTCCACGCTCGACCGAGACGACGGCACAGCCCGTGCCGCCAGGGCAAGGCTGAGGCGGTGCGACTCACCTGTAGATGCGTTGGCGGTTGCTGAGACCCACGACCTCAATGAACTCTTGAAGCAATCAGGCCGGAATCCACGCCCTGATCAACTTGCCCTTGTCGCCGCCACGTTCGCGCGGCTCAAGGGTATCGACGGAGACCGGATCGCAACCCTGTTCGGAAAACAGGCCAGCAAGGACGCTCCGCGTGCACTCAGCATGCTGCGCTTCCAGTCTCTCATCCGTATAGAGTCACGCCGTGACCTGATTGCCCCACTTCGTCGAGCCATTGCCGTCCTCGGCTCGCAGCCTTCGTGCGACGGACGGGCTTTGGCCGAAGACCTCTATTTCTGGAACGAACAAGTGCGCAACAAGTGGTGTTTGCAGTACTTCGGCGCGGCATTCGTCGAGGCCGACCAAGGGGAGAATGTCCGATGACACGTTTCGTGCAACTTCACTTCCTCACCGTTTATCCGCCCTCGAATCCGAACCGCGACGACATGGGACGTCCCAAGACCGCAGTCTATGGGGGCGTTCACCGTCTTCGCCTGTCGTCGCAATCACTCAAGCGCGCGGCCCGTTTGTCTCCCGCCATGAGCGAGGCGCTGACGGGTAACATGGGCGCACGCACCCAGCGCCTGGGCGACGACGTAGTGAAGCACCTGCGGCAAGAAGGCGCCGACGACAGGAAGGCCCGCGAGATCGCCCAACAGGTGGCGGAGATATTCGGGAAGCTCGACACGGAGGCTGCCAAGAAGAACCCGGACCATGTTCGCATCCGACAGTTGGCGTTCATCTCACCGGACGAGCGGAAAGCGGCGCTGGAAATGGCGGAACGGGCCTTGGACGGCGCGTCGCTCGCAAAGGAGGCCAAGGAGCGTGGCGGGGAGATCCTGCGCACTGCTGACGGCGCCGTGGACCTCGCGATGTTCGGACGCATGCTCGCCGATGCGCCGGACTACAACCGGGAGGCGGCGGTTCAGGTGTCTCATGCAATCACGACTCATCGAGCCGAAGTGGAGGACGACTTCTACACCGCGGTTGACGACCTCAAGCAACCCGCCGAGGACATGGGCGCGGGGTTCATCGACGAGGCGGGATTCGGCTCCGGCGTCTATTATCTCTATGTGTGCATCGACACCGACCGTCTCGCGGAAAACCTCGACGGTGACCGATTGTTGGCGCGAAAAGCCTTGGAGGCGGTAACCGAGGCCTTCGCCACAGCGAGTCCCTCCGGTAAACGCAACAGCTACAGCCACCACACCCGAGCTTCGTACATCCGTGCCGAAGCCGGCGACCGTCAACCGCGCAGCCTAGCCTCCGCGTTTCTCAACCCGGTCGAGGGGCGCGATTTGCTGGACGAGTCCATCGCTCGACTCAAGAACACCGCCACGGCCATCGACAATGCCTATGGCCCGGCCGCGGATGTCTGGGAGGAAATGGACTTGGTTCAAGGCTCCGGCACGCTGGCGGGCATCAAGTCTTTTGTGGCAACGCAGGTGAGCGATGCGTGAGCATCTGGTGTTTCTCCTGGCGGCGCCCATGGGTTCGTTCGGCGGTTACGCCGGCCACGAACGCCGGGGCAGCGGTCTGGTTCCCTTGCGGTCGGCATTGTTGGGCCTGATCGGCGCGGCGTTGGGGATTGAGCGGGCCGACACTCACCGGCAACGCGACCTGCGTGCCTATTCGGTGGCCGTGCAGTCATTCGGGCGCTCGACCGCGTTGCGAGACTATCACACAGTACAAACCGTCCCCACCGCGAAGGCGCGGCAACCGATGACACGGCTGAACGCGCTCAGCCGTGCGCGGCGTGACGTCAATACGGTCATTACAATTCGCGACTATCGCTCCGACGTATTGATCGGCGCCGCGGTCTGGGGCACGAGCCCATGGACGCTGAGCGACCTCGCCGACCACCTAAGGCGACCGCGGTTTCCACTCTATGTGGGACGCAAGTCCTGTCCCTTGGCGAGCCCACTAGACCCGAAGATCGTCAGCGCGGCAGGCCCCGTGGAGGCGTTGTCTTCCATCGCGATCCCCGGATGGTTGCGTCCCCAGGGGTGGTCCGAACAGGAACGCACGCGTCAACCTGTCTATTCCGATCCCGTGGAAGGCGCCGCACCTCCTTCATTGACCGAGCAGGCGCCCGGCGAACCGCTAGACCGCCAGATTTGGACGTTTGCCGAGTGTCCAGTGTGGCAACTGGGCGCCGGCAACAGCGAACAGGGAGAAGGCGGATGATTCACTACCTCACCAGGGCCGTACTCGACCGGGACGCGCCGGAACATGCCCTCAGGCCCTTGCTTGACCCGGTGGACCAGAACCTTGCGTTCGACGCACATCACCGCTTGATGTGGACGCTGTTCCCGGACCGCGGCGCTAAACGTGACTTCCTGTGGCGCGCGGACGAAAAGGGGAGGTTCCTCATCCTGTCCCCGCGCAAGCCCCGTGATTCGCGATTGTTCCGCGCGCTGGAATCCAAGCCTTTCACGCCCATGTTGTCGCCGGGCGATCGGTTGGCGTTTGCGCTGCGCGCCAATGCCACCAAGGATCGGCGTCCCGAACGGGGCGAAATGGTGGTTTCCGGCACCAAGCGCAGACCGCTCAAGAATCGCCGTGTCGACGTCGTCATGGATGCCATGCAGGAACAGGGTATCGCGGGCGGCAATACCGGCCCCAATTCGCGTGCGGAACGACGCATGGCCGTGGCTGCGGATGCCGCGCGGGTATGGCTCAGCGGCCAAGGTACGCGCTGCGGTTTCTCGATGGACGAGATGGCAGTTGAGGACTACCGGGTGGTGAAGTTGAAACGGCAAAACGGAAAGGAAGCGACTTTTGGCGTGCTTGACTTGACCGGGTTGCTTACCGTCCGTGAGCCGGCCGCCTTTACAAACGCGTTGCTCGCCGGCATAGGGCGCGCCAAGGCTTACGGTTGTGGTCTCATGCTGGTGCGCCGTGCCTGATTCGTGAGGTTGACCGATGGCGCTTCCCGGTGTTGTCCCCCCAAAACCGATTCCTCTCAAGGAACGGGCCGCGCTTGTATTCATCGAACGGGCGCGGCTCGACGTCAAGGACGGCGCCTTCGTCGCCGTCAACGCAGACGGTACCCGGACCCACATTCCGGTGGGCGGCGTAGCATGTCTGATGCTCGAGCCGGGGGCGCGAATTTCACATAGCGCCGTGTCCCTTGCTGCCCGCGCAGGGACTCTGGTGACCTGGATTGGCGAGGCCGGAGTGCGACTCTACGCCGCGGGGCAGCCTGGCGGCGCTCGATCGGACAAGCTCCTGTGGCAGGCGTCACTGGCGCTCGACCCTGTGGCGAGGCTGCGGGTGGTGCGGGAGATGTATCGAGTTCGTTTCGAGGAAACTGCGCCGCTGAAGCGCTCCATAGAACAACTGCGCGGCATTGAAGGTGCGCGTGTTCGTGCGACCTATGACCTGCTGGCACAACAGTACGGGGTGAAATGGAAACGACGCCAATATGATCCACAAGAGTGGGACACATCCGATGTCCCCAATCGCTGCCTCAGCGCCGCCACGGCCTGCCTGCATGGGCTGACGGAAGCCGCAGTGCTAGCCGCCGGTTATGCGCCGGCGATTGGCTTTCTTCACAGCGGGAAACCACGTTCCTTCGTCTACGACATCGCCGACCTGTGGAAGACCCGCACGGTGGTGCCGGAGGCGTTTCGTATCGCCGCCAGGGTGCAACGAGGTGAACTCGACATGCCGGTCGAGCGAGCCGTGAGGATCGCTTGTCGGGACAGTTTTCGTGCGACGGGGTTGCTCTCGAAGATTATCCCGGGGATCGAGGAAGTCCTGAGAGCAGGAGACCTGCCCGTTCCCGAACCAGCGCCGGAGGCGCTCGGCCCTGCGTTCGAGGACGAGCCAGGAGGCGGCGATGATGGTCATCGTGGTTGAAAACGCTCCTCCCCGGCTGCGAGGCAGACTGGCCGTGTGGCTGCTGGAAATTCGTGCCGGAGTCTATGTGGGACAATACTCCCGACGTGTGCGCGAGCGGATATGGTCCGACGTCGAAGATCTTATTGAGGACGGTGATGGCGTGATGGCGTGGACTGTGCCCACCGACCAGGGCTTCGACTTTGCGACCGTTGGCCACAATCGTCGCATGCCCGTGGACTTCGACGGATTCAAACTAGTCGCGTTCGCGCCAAGAACACCTGACGCGGAAGAGCCTTGAGCATATGGGAAACCACCCGTAACTGCCGGTAGTCCTCCCTGATCCGATTTTCAGTAGCTAACTCAACTGTTTACGCCAAGAGTGTTCCCCGCCCGCGCGGGGATGAACCGTTCCCGCCCCTGAACCCACCGAAGATTGTAGAGTGTTCCCCGCCCGCGCGGGGATGAACCGTGGTGGGGGCGGATCCTGGGGTGGTTTGACGGGTGTTCCCCGCCCGCGCGGGGATGAACCGTATTGGCCGTCGGCGACAAGCTGCTGGGAGACGTGTTCCCCGCCCGCGCGGGGATGAACCGGGCAACTGGACGTACAACCTCGGCAAGCCCAAGTGTTCCCCGCCCGCGCGGGGATGAACCGATCACGGCTCTGATGGGAAAGCCGGGGGCCGGGTGTTCCCCGCCCGCGCGGGGATGAACCGGCTGCGCCAGGCTCCGGGCCGCGCGACCTTGTGTGTTCCCCGCCCGCGCGGGGATGAACCGCCCTCCACCGCATTGTTGACCACCTCCAGCGTGTGTTCCCCGCCCGCGCGGGGATGAACCGGCCGCGGTACCGGCGCTCCAGTGGATCGCGGAGTGTTCCCCGCCCGCGCGGGGATGAACCGGGAAAGGTCGAGCGGGAGACGGCAATGACGTAGTGTTCCCCGCCCGCGCGGGGATGAACCGGTTCGGGGCGTGCTGGACAAAATGTCGAGGGAGTGTTCCCCGCCCGCGCGGGGATGAACCGAGTGTGGGCCTGTGGTCGTGGTGGGCGGCGTAGTGTTCCCCGCCCGCGCGGGGATGAACCGTCCCCGTCGCGAACCCGCTCCTCCACGAAGTAGTGTTCCCCGCCCGCGCGGGGATGAACCGGCGAATACCCCGTGCACGTTTCCTGTGGCGAGGTGTTCCCCGCCCGCGCGGGGATGAACCGGACTTGAAGCCAGGACCCACCGCGATCCCCACGTGTTCCCCGCCCGCGCGGGGATGAACCGAAGGCGTGCGCGCTCGCCGGGAGAGCCGACGTGTGTTCCCCGCCCGCGCGGGGATGAACCGATGGTGGTGCCCCCGGGTGTCGTCTCCCGGTAGTGTTCCCCGCCCGCGCGGGGATGAACCGGCGGCGGGTGGGTGTGGTCGGTGGGCCACGCTGTGTTCCCCGCCCGCGCGGGGATGAACCGCCGGCGGACGGGGACAACTGGCATTCCGGGACGTGTTCCCCGCCCGCGCGGGGATGAACCGACTTGAAATCAAGGTGCCGGAGCCGGTGAACGGTGTTCCCCGCCCGCGCGGGGATGAACCGGCGTAGCGCCGGCCGTCCGCGCAGATCACGTCGTGTTCCCCGCCCGCGCGGGGATGAACCGGACGTGCGCGACGAGGTCCTGGCCGCGGACGCGTGTTCCCCGCCCGCGCGGGGATGAACCGACCATCACGAAGTGTTCGAGCATCAGGTTCTCGTGTTCCCCGCCCGCGCGGGGATGAACCGGATGAGATGGTCCGGGTGTTTACGGTTCGGCGGTGTTCCCCGCCCGCGCGGGGATGAACCGGTCATGCCGGATGTGCCGGGCGAGCTGGGCATGTGTTCCCCGCCCGCGCGGGGATGAACCGAGTGTCGAGAAGCGAGAGTTCGTGGTGAATGGGTGTTCCCCGCCCGCGCGGGGATGAACCGGCGACTGGCGCGCTAGTCACAACACCATTGATGTGTTCCCCGCCCGCGCGGGGATGAACCGGGTGGCAACCAGTTCAGCACCCGCAACAGAGAGTGTTCCCCGCCCGCGCGGGGATGAACCGAGCAAGAGCACGAAGACGGCGGCGAGTGCGAAGTGTTCCCCGCCCGCGCGGGGATGAACCGGAGCGCTTCTACGGCATGAACGAGGGCAGTGTGTGTTCCCCGCCCGCGCGGGGATGAACCGCCGCAGGTTGAGGAGTGGGTCGAGTTGACCGGGTGTTCCCCGCCCGCGCGGGGATGAACCGCCGCATGTGCGGCAGAGCAAGCTGGTGTGGGTGTGTTCCCCGCCCGCGCGGGGATGAACCGGTCGACGGCGGGAGGGGCGTGCAGCGGCGGTAGTGTTCCCCGCCCGCGCGGGGATGAACCGTCGGTGATATCCTCCCGGTGGCCCTCCAGGGTGTGTTCCCCGCCCGCGCGGGGATGAACCGGTACGCATCCTCGGCGTTCGAGTAGCGGCCCTGTGTTCCCCGCCCGCGCGGGGATGAACCAGAGTTGCAGGTTGCCGTCTGCCAGACTCCTAGCAGCCTGTCGGACTTGAGGTGCGGGGCACCGCAAGATGTTTTATAGTCTTCTGGAGATTCAACCATGGGAAGGGTTCTGTATGAGCAACTTTCGCCAAGTTGATCGGGAGACCGGGTTTTTGCTGCCGCCTTCGGTGGATGAGTGGCTTCCAGAGCGGCATCTGGCGCGCTTTGTGGTGGAGGTGATCGAGAGGCTGGACTTGACGACGATGGTGAAGGCGTATCGGGGCTCGGGCTCGGCATCGTACCATCCGAGCGTGCTGTTCGGTCTTGTGGTGTACGGCTATGCCACGGGGGTGTTTTCGAGCCGGGCTCTGGAGCGAGCGACTTACGATTCGGTGGCGTTCCGTTTCATTGCAGCCAACGATCATCCCGATCATGACACGATAGCGACGTTCCGGCGGCGGTTTCTTTCCGAGATCGAAGGGTTGTTCGTGCAAGTTCTTTTGCTGGCCCGGGAGGCGGGGGTGTTGAAGCTGGGCACGGTGGCGCTGGACGGCACCAAGGTGCACGCCCATGCCAGCCGCCACAGCGCGCTGTCTTACGGGCACGCCGGCAAGCTCGAAGCGCAGTTGCAGGCG
>JAPOQB010000309.1 GCA_026710965.1 Deltaproteobacteria bacterium
AGCAGCCCGGGGAGGACCCCGGCCAGGAACAGGCGGCCGATGGATTCCTCGGTGAGGATGGCGTAGATCACGAAGCCCGTGCTGGGCGGGATCAGGATCCCCAGGGTGCCGCCGGCGGCGATGGCGCCCGTGGACAGACGCGGGTCGTAGCGGTAGGTGCGCATCTCGGGCAGCGCCACCTTGCCCATGGTCACGGCCGCGGCCACCGACGAGCCGGAAAGCGCCGCGAACCCCGCGCAGGCGGCGATGGTGGCGGACGCCAACCCGCCACGCCAGTGACCGAACCAGGCGTAGGCGGCGGCAAAGAGGTCGCGGCTCATGCCGGAAACCGTGGCGAAGTTCCCCATCAGCACGAACAGCGGGATGACGATGAGCTCGTAGTTGGTGGCGATGACGAAGGGCTCGCTGCCGAGCACGGCCATGGCCGGCCCCCAGCCGTTGAGCGTGCCGAACCCCAGCACCCCTACAAGCATCATGGCGATGCCCACGGGCATCCTGAGCGCCAGGAGCACGAACAGTACCGCCAACCCCAGAAGACCCGCGGCGGTGGGACTCATTCAGCCTTCTCTTGGGATGATTGAGGAGCCTGGAGGATGCCGGCGGCCGCCTGGAGCAGCAGCACCAGGGCGAACAGCAACCAGCCGAAGCTCATCAGGAACATGAAGGGATGGTGGGCGATCTCCACAAGGTTGCTGGCTTCGCCGTACTCCAGGGCGTCGAGCCCCTGGCGCATGGCCTGCCACGCAACGATGGCGAACAGCACCGCGCCCAACAACCGCATGAGGGTGTCGGTGTAGCGCAGCCGGCTCTCCCCCACCACCGTGCTGATGAGGTCCACGGCCACGTGGCCGCCGGTCCAGCCGCAGTAGGGAATCCCCAGGAACACCACCACCGCCAGGCTCAATTCGGAGATGTCCTGCGCGCCCAGGATGGGCGCGTTGAAGACGTAACGCATCACCACCGCCACCACCGTCAACAGCATCAGCCACAGCAACGCGGCGCCGGCCGCGTAGGCCAGGAACCGGGTGGCCCGGTCGGCCACCGCGGTCCCCGGCAACGCGGCACGCGATTCGTCACCCATGGGTGCTTGAAGCCGGACGGCCGCCCTATCCGCCCATGGCGGCGAGGATCTTCTCGGCGTCGATGCCCTTGCCGGAGAGAGCCTTGACGGTCGCGGCCCGGACCCCGCTCAGGGCCTTGCGGAAGCGCTTGTCCTCGGCGTCCGACAGCGTGATCACCTCGCCCCGGCCGCTCTTCTTCTCGCCCGCCAGGGAGCCGGCGCCGGCCTTCTTGTAGATGCCCGCGGCCTTGACGCTCAGGGCCTCGCCCGAGGTCTCGTCGATGATCTTCTTGTGCTCCGCCGAGAGGCCGTCATAGGCCTTCCTGTTCATGGCCAGGAAGAACGCCGTGTTGGCGAACGGTCCCACGGTGTAGTACTTGGCCACCTCGCCGATCTTGAAGCTCCGGATGACGCTGGGCGCCACCATGAGTCCGTCGACGACGCCCGTCTTGAGGGCGTTGTACATTTTCGTCACCGGCATGGACACGGGGGTGGCTCCCAACGCCTTGATGATGTCTCCCTGGAGCTTGGAGGGGGTGCGGATCTTCATCCCCTTGACGTCGTCCAGGGTCCGCACCGCCTTGTTGCGGGTCATGATGACGGCCTTGTCGTTGGTCCAGAGCGCCACGACCCTGGTCCTGTCGTACTCACCCTGAATGTCGCCGATGGCCTTCCACATCATCTTGGTGGCTGCCACCGCGTCCGGGGCGAGGCCCGGTAGTTCCACCAGCAGCGTGCGCGGAAACTGTGACGAGGTGTATCCCTGCAAACCGAAGGTGATGTCGGCGACGCCGTCCGCCGCCCGCTTGTACTGGGCCTGGGGGCCCTTCCCCAGCGCGCCGCCGGGAAAGATCCGCACCGTCAGCGAGCCGTTGCTGCGCTTGGCCACCTCCTTGCTCCACGGCGTCATCACCAGCCGGTCCATGGGGTGCTTCGAAGAAGTGAAGTGGGCGAGCTTGAGCTCCGCCGCTTGCACCGACGCGGCAGCCGCCACGAGCAGGCAGCAAACCGCCGAGACGACAACCAGTTTCCGGAAACAGGCTCCGAGCAATAGGGACATGGTCCGTTCTCCTTTCAAATGTGCATGTTCACGAGCGGGACGCAGACTAGCCGAAGAGACAGACGAGTGTCAAACGGAGCCCTTCGACTTCGCTTCGCGAAGCCTGTCCTGAGCCTGTCGAAGGGCTCAGGGCGAACGGTTATGGGCGACTGTAGACCTTCGCATCCCGTTCGCCCTGAGCGTAGCGTAGCGAAGTCGAAGAGCTCCGTCCCAAATAGATCAGAGTCTCCTTAGGTTCCGGCCCCCGGTCCGGTATAGTGGAAGGGTACGACCCACGCACTAAATCCGGAAGGTGAGGGGGACAAGGGAGCCTCATGCAGAAGATGATCGAGTCACTGGCGGTGTACTGGGAACGGCGCATGGCGCGTATCATGCTCCTGGGCATCATCAGCGGCTTCCCCTGGGTGCTCATCGGCAGCAGCCTCACCCTGTGGCTCAAGGAGGACGGCCTGAGCCGCACGGCCATCGGCTTTGCCGGTCTGATCTTCAGCGTCTACGCGGTCAACTTCCTCTGGGCGCCCCTCATCGACCGCATCCGCATCCCCTGGCT
>JAPOQB010000830.1 GCA_026710965.1 Deltaproteobacteria bacterium
CGGGCCGGGCAGATCGCCAAGAGGACCGAAGAGGTCGGCAAGCGCCACGCCGAGATCCGGGCTGAATGGCTCAAACAGGCGAAGGAAGACCGCTGGGACGCGGTGCCCATGACCGTGCCGCGGCTGGCGCTGGAGGTGTGGGACGCCATCAAGGACGAGGACTGGGTGCTGACCTCCGGCACGCTGCACGACTGGGCGCGCCGGCTGTGGAACTTCGACAAGCCCTACCGCCACGGCGGCCGCGAGCTGGGCACCGGCACGCAGATCGGCATCTCCCTGGGGGTGGCCCTGGCCCACCGGGGCAAGGGGCGGCTGGTGGTGGACCTGCAGCCCGACGGCGACCTGATGTTCGATGCCGGCAGCCTGTGGATCGCCGCCAAGTACCAGATCCCCATGCTCATCGTGATGTACAACAACCGCGCCTACTACAACGACTGGAACCACCAGATCGTCATGGCGCGGAACCGCGGCACCGACCCGGACCGCGCCCACATCGGCATGGACCTGTGCGGACCGGACCCCGACTTCGCCACCATGGCCCGCTCCATGGGCTGGTACGGCGAGGGACCCATCGAGAACGCCGACGATCTCCGGCCCGCCCTCGACCGCGCCATCGAGCAGGTCAAGCAGGGGAAGCCGGCGCTGGTGGACACGGTGACCCAGCGACGCTGAGCGGAGGCAGGCCCGCGGCAAGACGGCGCCCTTCGACTTCGCTCGCCCGTGGCTCCCTACGCTCAGGACGAACGGGAATGGACACCCCCCGTCTGTTCTGGGCTCTTCGACCGAGCCGGTACATGACGCTCAGGACGAACGGGGACCGTGGTTTCACCACCGTTCGCCCTGAGCGTAGCGAGCCACCGGCGAGCGAAGTCGAAGGGCGCCATACCAGCAACGTCAGCCACTCTCCGACCGATCCAACCCACAGGGCAGTGAGCTTGCGCAGTATCATCCGGACAAGGCGAATCGGGTGCCGTACGAATACTACGACATAAGGGGCTACGAGCGGCTCATCGTCCGCATCACCCTGGGCCTCGACCCCGACACCGCCACGGACGTGGAGCGCTACGGCGCCGCCTCTGTCCTGTGGAGCCTCTATAACCGCCTGCGGGAAGACCAGCGGGAGGTGTTCCTCATCGGGCTGGGCAACGCGCTGGAGAAGAACGCCAGCCGCAAGGCGCTGTCCCATATGGTGCTGTTCGCGTCCAATCCGGTGCTGGACGTAGACCACAGCATCGACATTCTGGGGGACTGGTTCGTGAAGAACAAGAAGGCCGACCCGGGCCTCTACGAGGCGCTGGACGCCTATTGGCGCCGGCGCTTCAGCCGCGGATTCGACGACGAGGCGTGATCCCGCCACGTCGTCGCGGCGGGACTACACAAGACAAGGCTCAGTTCCTACCTCTTCGCGCCAAACGCACCCATGATCCGGTTAACCTGATCGTTCAGCGTTCCGGCCGCCTCCGCATGACTCGGGCCGTAAAACGCTCCAACCACCGTTGCTCCGCCATCGTCCGTGAACCCCATCCGGTCAGGATCGATTTGAACCCCATACTCCAACGAAGCTTCACGCCAGCCGGTCAAGGACACGCCCGGCCCGCGAGTGTCCTCAACCCGCTTCAAACCGCCGAAACGAATGGTGCCGGCAGATCCGCTCAACTCGATACGCGCATCCCCGCGGACCGGCTCGGCCGTCCCAGTGTCCACCGCCAACAGCGCTCCCGTCCACGTATACACGCCGTCAGCCAGCGGCTCCGTGCTCCGCGCGCCCTCCGCCACGGCCCCGAACACCAGCGAGTCACTAGGAGGGCTGCTCTCGGTGAAACTCAGTTCGCGAACAACCTTCACGCCCCACTCGGCCCACTCCCCCCACGCCGCATAGCTGTAAGTCTCGAAGGGTTTCGCGGGAGAACCGTCGGGATAATCGCCTGCCAGCGTGTACCCTTTACGCGCCAGATCGGCAAGTTCACTCTCGTGAGGCACCACGATCTCGTGACCGTTGAGCCCCTTGCCCATCAGGCGATGCGGAGACAGCGGACCGACAGGACTGCCGCCGGGTGCGCCGTCGTGGGATAAACCGAGAACGTGGCCCATCTCATGGCCGGCGAAATAGGCCTGATCCTTCTCCACGGTAATCCCCGCCTGTCGAAACGCCGCATGCGTGGGGTTCGCATACCACGTGTCCGAATCGGTCACCAACGATCCGTTCTTGACCCACCTGGACTCCTTCAAGGCCAGAGAACCCGGACCCCCACAGGCGGTGTTGGCGCTCGGGCAGCGATTCCGAGCCCAATCCGTGGAGAGCGTGATCCGATCCTGGCCACCAGGGGCTCGAAGAAGCCGATAGGACCACACCTTTCCACCGCGTTCCAGGATAGCCCGCAAACCGTGTGGAAGCCGACTCCAGTGCTCTCCGATAACATCCACGTCCAGAGTGTCGGTGGGTCCGGCCTTCGCCTGCCCGTACGTGATCCCATCCTTCTGGCCAACCGCCGTGTACTCCAACCCCGCAATGGATCGAGAACCCGTAGCCGGTTCCAGGCTCCCCAGGAAATCGTGGGAGCTCTCCCACGTCTCTCGCGGATCGACCCCATGCCCCTGGTTGGATGTGCGTGCACTGACGTCAAGGGTCCCGACACCGGTCACGCTTGGAGCCGGTAACACCACCGAACCAGCCGGTGGCGACACCGAGCCACCCCCGCCAGCCCCGCCCCCGCCGCATCCTGCAGCTACAACCGCCAACACCAACGCCAAGAACAGCTGTTTCACCACCCCCCCTTGGTTAGAGACCGCACGAGAGCACGATCGTCAGCACGTCTACTGCATCCGACGCAACGCAACCAAGTTGCGGACCCGTCTGTCCCTCAATCGTCGAAGAAAGCCAGCGTCCGGATCTCGATGCTCTCCCGCGGCGGAGCGTCCGCCGGGGTGTTGGGATGCTCGAAGGCGGAATGCGCGGAAAAGCGCGCCCGGCCGTCCGTCTTCGAATCGTAGCACTTGAAGACGATGGCCTCGTCCGGCTGCATGTCGGGGAAATAGTAGAGCCGGTGATTCGGGCTGTAGGTCAGGTGGTAGGTTTCGCCGAGCCGGTTGGGATGCGGGCGCACGGTGGGGATGAGGTCTTCGGTGGCGATGCTCTGGGCGTCGCACATGGCTAGGGGATCCCGCAGCACCGGGTTGAGCATGCCGCGCCACACCTGGACCACCGCGAAACGCTTCTTGAGCAACTCCTCCGCCTCGTCGGGCAGGAGGTCCCGCACCCGTTCCGGGCCGGACCATTCGGTGTAGTCGTTGTGCACGTTCTGCACCGGGCCCTTGGCGCCTTTTTCCTCGTAACCGGAGCGGAGCGTGTGGTCGAAGATCAGCACCCGGCAGGCTCCGGTGTTCTCCTTGATCAACGCCTCCATCTCCGGATAGTAGACCGCCCGTATCTCGTCCTCGTCGAAGAAGTCGGTCATCTTCGTGGGCTGGGGCCGCAGGGCGAAGCCGTGGTGCTCGATGGAGAGCTCGGGATGTTGCCGCCCGTTCCGGACCAGGGCCTGGTGGGTCTCGTACGTTCGATCCTTGTGCGGGTAGCCGAGGCTTGGCTTGTCGAACGTGGTGATGGGCCGGGGGCCGGTGTGGACCATGTAGTTGAAGCTCGCTTCGACGGCGTCATCGAGAGTTTCCGCTACGGCTGTGGCCATGGTGATCTCCTTTGGGGTTCCGGTGAATTCACGCAGTGAGCGACCGCTGGCCGCCCCTGCCATCTTTACAACGCGATTCCTCGGACAGGCTCCTAGCCCGCCAGCGCTCCCTGTTCCGCCCACGTGCGCTGTACCTCGCGGCTGGTGCTGATGAGCGCGAAGTGGGTGGCCATGTTCTTGAGCGAATAGCGCTGGAGGTCGGCGTCGTAGGCGGCCACGCAGTCTTCCAGCACGACGTTGTAGTAGCCCCGGGCGAAGGCGTCCCGGACCGTGGCTTCGACGCAGCCGTTGGTGGCGGCGCCGGTGAACAGCAGTGTCTTGATGCCCAGGCGTCCCAGGGTGGCGTCCATCCTGGGATTGGTGAAGCCGCTGTGATGCCACTTCTTGATCCGAACGTCCTCCGGAGCGGGCGCGACGAAGTCGCAGACGTCCCATCCGGGGGTTCCCGGGACCGTGTACTTGGCGTTGGCCAGTCCAACCCGGGCGCGCCGCGCCAGGATCGGGCCGTTGTCGTGCTCGTTGTCGTTGGAGGTCTGGGTGTAGATCACCGGCACGCCCGCGGCCCGGGCGGCTTCCACCATCACTTTCAGAGGCCCGCGCATGGCCTCGACGAAGCTCAGGTCACCCTTCATGCGCGCGCCGCCGGGAGCGCAAAAGTCGTTCTGCACGTCGATCACCACCAGGGCCGTGTGCTGCGTCCGCACCGTGTCCCCAAGCTCGGTCCACACCTCCTGCACCTGGGGCTCCCACATCTCCTCTTCCGGGTCGAACTCGTAGTCGGCGATCTCGCGGCTCTGGATGATGGGCCGCCCGACCTCCTGGGCCACCTGCCGGTGCACCGGGTGGTCGACGTAGCGCCGGAGGCTCTCTGCGTCCTCGCAGATGGCCACCATGGCGTAGTCGTAGTCGCCGTCGCGTCGCAGGTTCGCGCCCATGGACCAGCTCAGCAGGTCCGGGATGGACTCCTTCATGGAGTTGTAACCCTCGATCATCCTGTCGATCTGATCGGGGGAAGCGTCGGGTTTGAGCTTGACGAGAACGACGTGCTTGATCATCGACTCCTCCAGTCAGGGGGTTGCCCCGTCGCGGAATCACGCCATGGTATGTGGCGAGAATATCCGATGACGGTAGCGCAAGTCAATTTCCCGGCCGCGACCGCGGCCGCTACACCGCTCAGCTTCCGCCGAAGCCGACGCTGACCCGGCCGTCCTCCACGATGACCGGGACGTCGCGGCGGCCGCGGTTCAGGTCCATCATGCGCCTGAGGCCGTCCTCGTCCTCCAGCACGTTGACGTATTCGAAGGGAATGTTTCTATCCGAGTAGTCCCGCCGGGCACTCGCGGTGTAGTCTCAATGGTCGTGCCCGAAGATCGATACCTTGTCCGGCATGGTCGTGTCCTCTCCAGTGTGATTCCGATCCTCATCGAAACCTGTACCGTCAAACGCGGGTCATGGCAATGGTCGAAAATACGGATGCGGGGGTTTCTTGCGCCGGAACTTGTGGTATGAAGCGTGCTGAACCACGGTCCCGCACCATCGGCCAGGGCGAGAGGAACCCATGTTTGAACGTGTCAAGGAGTTCGGCACCATAACCTTCAGTCTCGTGCTGTTCACGGCGCTGTGGGAACTGTCGGTGTGGCTGTTCTCCGTATCCGAGTTCCTGCTGCCCGCGCCGTCCGTGGTCGTCGCCACCCTCATTCAAAAGTTCGGCCCCCTGATGGAGCATTGTTACGTCACTTTCCGTGAAACCATCTACGGGTTTCTGATGGGGCTCGTGCTGGGGGTGATCTCCGCCATCATGATCGTCTACTCCCGGGTGCTTCAGAATCTGCTCTACCCGCTGATCCTGGTCGCCCAGATCGTCCCCAAGGTGGCCATCGCACCGCTCCTGCTGGTGTGGGTGGGGTACGGCGAGGCGTCCAAGGTGCTCATCGCGTTTCTGGTTTCCTGGTTCCCCATCATCGTCACGACGGTCCAGGGCATGCGCATGGTGCAGCCCGAGATGCTGGATCTGGTCAAGTCGCTGCAAGCCACGGATTGGCAGATCTTCACCAAGGTCCGCCTGCCAAACGCGCTGCCGCAGTTCTTCGGCGGCCTCAAGATCGCCATCACGCTGGCGGTGATCGGCGCCATCATCGGTGAGTTCGTCGGCGGCAACACCGGTCTCGGCTATCTGGTCATGGTCGCCAACTACGAAATCAATACGCCGCTGATGTTCGCGGCCCTGGTCGTGCTGTCGGCCCTCGGGCTGGTCCTGTACGGCGTCCTCGTGGTGCTGGAGCTCTGGTTGATCCCGTGGAGCATCGGCGAGGAAGACCAGCCTTCGGGCTTCGGCATGTGACGGGCTTTCAAGCGGGCGGATGACTGGATGACGGAAGCTACAAAGGCCATCGAGGTCAAGCATCTCTCCAAGGTGTATCCTTCCAAGGACGCGCCCATCGTCGCGCTGGAGGACGCCACCTTCGACGTCTACGACCAGGAGTTCATTTCCCTGGTGGGTCACAGCGGCTGTGGCAAGACCACCATCATGAAGATCATCGCGGGCCTGCTCGACAAGACCCGCGGCGAGGTGCTGGTGAACGGCGCTCCGGTGACGGGACCCAAGGCCAGCACCGGCATCGTGTTCCAGACGCCGGTGCTGTTCCAGTGGCGCACGGTCATCGACAACGTCCTGTTGCCGGTGGAGATCCTGGGCCTCTCCAAGGACGAATACTATCCCAAGGCGCTGGAGATGCTGGAGCTGACGGGACTCACGGAGTTCAAGGACAAGTACCCGCGGGAGCTGTCCGGCGGAATGCAGCAGCGCGCCTCCATCAGCCGGGCGCTGGTGCACGAGCCTTCCCTGTTGCTATTGGACGAGCCCTTTGGCGCCCTGGACGCCATGACCCGGGGCGAAATGAACATGGAGCTTCAGCGCATCTGGAGCGAGAACAGAAAGACCAGCCTGCTGATCACCCACAGCATACCGGAGGCGGTCTTCCTGGCGGACCGGGTGATGGTGATGACGCCGCGGCCCGGCCATATCACCGACATCATCGACATCGGGCTGCCGCGGCCCCGGACCCCGGAGATGCGGCTATCGGCGGAATTCACCGAATGCGTGAGGCAGGTGGGAAAGACCATCGGCCTCCAGTATCTGTGATGGAGTCAGAACCCAGTTACGAACAAACCAGGGAGGTAAACGACATGAAACGCACGTATATCGCACTCGCAATCTTTCTGCTCTACGTGATGAGCGTTGGCAGCGCAGCGGCCGCGGACAAGGTCAAGTTCGCGCTGGACTGGATCCCCTACGGGAAGCACGCCATGTTCTACGCCAGCATCGACATGGGGTTCTGGAAGGACGCCGGCCTCGACGTGGCCATGACCCGCGGCTTCGGGTCGGGCGACACCGTGAAGCGGGTGGCATCCGGTACCGATGACTTCGGCTTTGCGTCGGTGGGGAACATGATCGCCGCCAGGGCGCGAGGGGCCGATCTCAGGCTTGTCGGCATGATCCACGACAAGACCCTCGAAACGGTGGCGACGTTGAAGGGAAACAAGATCGCCAAGCCATCGGATCTGGAAGGCAAGAAGATCGGCTCGCCGGAGGCCAACGCCTCCCGGGTCATTTTTCCGGCCTTCGCGAATATCAACAAGTTCGACAACAAGAAGGTCACCTGGGTCAACATGACGGTGCCCGCCACCGTGCCGAGCCTGCTGGCCGGCCGGGTGGACGCCATCCTGATCTTCTACACGGAGAAGCCCACGGTGGATAAGGCCTCCGGGAAGTTGGGCAAGGAACCGTACTACATGCTGTACGCCGACTACGGCATGGCCACCTACGGCAACGGCATCCTGGTATCCGAGAAGACCCTCAAGGCAAAGCCGGAGCTGGTGAAGCGGTTCCTGGCCGCCACCTACAAGGGTATCGCGTGGTCGGTGGAGAACCCGCAGAAGGCCGTGGACATCTTCATCAAGCACAATCCCGCCATCAGCCCGGACCTGGCGCGGGCGCATTTCGACATCGCGGTGGACTCCCTGCTGTCCGCCAACGCCATGAAGGCGGGCATCGGCCATATGACCAAGGACCGCATGGTGTTCACCAACAATCTCATCACCACGCACATGAAGCTTCCGAAGAAGGCGGCGGTGGAAGACGTTTACAGCAACGACTACTTGCCGAAGCTCTTGCCGAAGCGCGGCAAGTAGTTCCGAGCCAGGCCCCAGGGCCGCCGGTCATCGATGGAAGAGACGGGTGGGAGTCCGCCGCTGTTGCGGACTCCCACCGTCGCGCCTTTACGCCGTTCGTTGGGAGAAATCGAAATGAGTGAGCAATTCGTCAGCAATCAGGAGATTATCGTAGAGGCGCGGCGCAATCTGCCCCAGCCCGTGTGGGACTACCTGAGCGGCGGCAGCGAGTCGGAGACGACCATGCGCCGCAACCGGCTGGCCCTGGA
>JAPOQB010000453.1 GCA_026710965.1 Deltaproteobacteria bacterium
CGCCATGATCGGCTGGTACGGCACCGCCATGCTTTGCTACGTGACCCCCAAGGAGCACTTGGGCCTGCCCAACAAGAAGGACGTCAAGGACGGCGTCATCACCTACAAGGTCGCCGCCCACGCCGCCGACCTGGCCAAGGGGCATCCCGGCGCCCAGATCCGCGACGACGCGCTCAGCGACGCCCGTTTCGAGTTCCGCTGGGAGGACCAGTTCAACCTGAGCCTCGACCCCGACACCGCCCAGGAGTTCCACGACGAGACCCTGCCCGCCCAGGGCGCCAAGGTCGCCCACTTCTGCTCCATGTGCGGCCCCCACTTCTGCTCCATGAAGATCACCCAGGACGTCCGCGACTACGCCGCCGGCAAGGGCATCGCCGCCGACCAGGCGCTGACCGCGGGCATGCAGGAGAAGGCCGAGGAGTTCAAGAAGTCGGGCAGCGAGATCTACCAGGCGGTGGAGACGGACGAGAAGGGGGCGCCGTAGGGGAAACCGCGCGCTCGAAGCGTCAGATCATCCTGCACGAAAGCCGCCTGTCCCGTATCCGGGGCGGGCGGTTTTTTTCAAAACAGCCTGCCGCCGTTGGGCACCGGGCGGTTGGGCTCGATCATCACCACTTCGCCGCCGGCGTCGGGGAAACCCAGCACGAGGACCTCGGACCGGAACGGGCCGATCTGTTTGGGCGGGAAGTTGACCACGGCGGCGACCTGGCGGCCCACCAACTCTTCCGCGGTGTAGTGGTGGGTGACCTGGGCGGAACTCTTGCGCTCGCCGATGTCGGGGCCGAAATCCACGTACAGCTTGTAGGCCGGCTTGCGCGCCTCGGGGAAGGGTTCGACCCGGGTGATGGTGCCGACGCGGACGTCGACCTTCAGGAAGTCGTCGAAGCTGATCTCGGACATGCGGCTTAGAGGAGGGCCTTGAGCGCGGCCTCGTCGAAGCCGGTCACCTTCCGTTTGCCCTTGATCGTTACCGGGCGCCGCAGGAGGTTCTGGTCCCCGAGCATCAACCGGATGGCCTCTTCCTTGGTGGGAGGGTTGTCCTTCATCTTCCGCTCGCGGTAGAGCGGCGTCCGGGTGTTGAGAAAATCCGTCACCGGCCCCGTCCCGATGATGGAATCCAGCTCTGTCTCGGTCAACGGCTGCTTGCCGTACTCCCTCTCCTCCAGCTCCGCCCCTTGTGATTGCAAGAAACTTCTTGCCTTGCGACAGGTCGTTCAGGTGTTCTTGTAATAGAATTTCAGCTTGGCCATTCCCCGGTCCTCTCTCCCCTTCCCTCTCTCCGTGGCGTCAGACGTACTTGCTCACGTCCACCCGCTTCATGGCTTCCAGCGGCACCTCGTTGCGGATGGGGAACTCGCCTTCCAGCGGCTTGGTGGCGTCCACCACGGCGACGCTGTCGCCGAGCCAGCCGCGGAAGTTCTGGACCTCGCGGATGACGTCCAGGTCCCGGTCCCAGTGGGTGCGGGTGCCCACCGCCCACATCACCTCGCGCTCGTTGAAGACATCCACGTCGTCGTCCACCACCACGCACAACTTGAGGTTGGGCATGTCGGCGAAGGCCTGCATGGCCGCCTTCTTGGGCTCGTTGGGGAACTTCTTGTCGATGGAGATGTAGCAGATCACCCGGCCACAGCCCGACGGCGGCAGGTGGATGGCCTTGAGGCCCTGGATGTTGCGCTTGATGGAGTTGTAGACGCTGCCTTCCTTGGTGATGCCGCCCAGGTTCCAGTGGTCCTTCTGGCCGGCCCAGATATCCTGGAGGATGGCGTTCTTGCGGTGGGTGATGGCGGTGACCTCCACGATGGGCACGTCCATGGTCACCTGGTAGTAGCCCAACACCTCGCCGAAGGGGTTCTGGGACCGCCGCACGTTGGGGGGCACCTCGCCCTCGATGATGATCTCGGCGTCCGCGGGCACGAGGAAGTCCTCGCCCCAGGTGACCGACGGCGTCAGCCTGAGCGGCTCATGCATGAATGCCGCGGCGCTCTGGTAGTCGTCGTTGCCGTAAGGCGTCATGCAGCAGGACGAGAAGTAGAAGGCTGGGTGGTGTCCCAGCACG
>JAPOQB010000326.1 GCA_026710965.1 Deltaproteobacteria bacterium
CATGTCCATGCACTACGTGGCGGCCCAGACCACCCCGGTGGCCATGGGACAGTTCATCACATGGCTGGACAGCATGACCCTGGCCATGCTGCTGGGGTCGGGGGTGGCGTTCGCCGTGTTCGCGATGCTCGTGACGAGCGTACGTGAACGTAAATGACGCGCCGGTCGCGCTTTTTTTGCCCACTGGCAATCACGATTTTTGTTGTGGAGACGCACTGATTATCGTAATCTCGTCAGTTGGCTTGGCATCCTGGCGGGTGCGTTTTGCCAACGAGTTTGGTAACATCGATACATTGTTGATTTTCGAAGGCGACGTAGCCGCCGATCAAACGGACGACAGACAACAAGGGGGATCTCATGAATCGTCGTGACTTTCTTACCGGAGCAGCCGTCGGTGTCGTCGTCGGCGCCGGCGCAACCGCGGTTATCATGTCAGGCCAGCAAGAGGCGCCGGCACCGGCCCCCGTGGCCAAGGCACCTGAGGCCCCTGCCATCGTGAAGGACCGCATCGAAATCGCCGTCGTTACCACGTGGCCACGTGACTTTCCCGGTCTGGGCACCGGGGCACAGCGCTTCGCCAAGCGCGTGCAGGACATGAGCGACGGTCGCATTCAGGTGACTTACTTCGCCGCGGGCGAGCGCGTCGGCGCTTTCGACTCGTTCGATGAGGTGGCTTCCGGCAACGCGCAGGCCTATCACGCCGCCGACTATTACTGGAAAGGCAAGCACCCGGGCTGGGCCTACTTCACGGCGGTGCCTTTCGGCCTCACCTACACCGAAATGAACGCCTGGATCCGTTTCGGCGGAGGGCAGGAGCTCTGGGACGAGTTGGCCGGGGAGTTCGGACTCAAGGGTCTCATGTGCGGCAACACGGGCGTCCAGATGGGCGGCTGGTTCCGCAAGGAGATCAACAGCGCCGACGACCTCAAGGGCCTCAAGATGCGTATCCCGGGGCTGGGCGGCGACGTCATGGCAAAACTCGGCGCCTCGCCGGTCTCCCTGCCGGGCGGCCAGATCTACGAGAACCTGGTTTCGGGCGCCATCGACGCCACCGAATGGGTGGGGCCGTGGAACGACGAGGTCATGAAGTTCTACGAAGCGGCCAAGTACTACTACTACCCCGGCATGCACGAGCCCGGCTCGATGTTGTCGGCGGGCTTCAACAAGAAGTTCTGGGAGGGGTTGTCGAAGTCGGATCAGGCCCTGATCGAGGCCGCGGCCTCGATGGAAAACGACGTGATGATGGCCGAGTACAACGCCAAGAACGGCGCGGCGCTGGCCCGGCTGACCCGCGATCAGGGCGTTCAGGTGCGCAAGTTCAACGACGAGATCTACAACTCGTTCGGAAAGGCGGCCAAGGAAGTCTTCGACGGCGTGGTGACCCACAGCGATCTCGCCAAGCGCATCCACGACAGCTTCGACAAGGCGCGCCGGGAGGTTGGCGGCTGGTCGAACATCTCCGACCAGGCTTACGTGGAGCAGCGCAACCGCGTGCTGGGCGTCTCCGGCTAGACATTCGCGACTACGGGCGGGCTCCGCGCCGGGAGCCGGCCCGTAGCACTACACGGCACCAGGTTCTTCCACGGTGGCAACAGCTCGGGCGGACGGGGGACGGCACGGCACGGGGGATGCGCTCTACCGCGCGTTGGCGCTGTCCCTGGCCGCGACTACCTTCCTTTTCCTTTTCAACAACTACCTGATCTTCTGGCAGGACTGGCCCGGTGCGACCCGCGTCTTCGGACCGGCGCCGCTCAGCGGCACGGCCTTGCTGCAGGCATGGCTGCAAATCGCCAGCTACGTGCTGCCGGTGATTGCCATCACGGTCATCGCGTTCAGGAACCGGCAGCGCCCGCTCGCGTCCGATGCCGCTCTGCTCAGCGCCGTCACCGCCTATGTGATCGCCACGGCCTTTTGGTCGACGTTCCTCATCGGCATCGCGGACGGAATCATATCCTTCCTGCGCGTGGAGGGGCTTCTGCCCTCGGTATTCGGCGAGACGCTGGCTCAAAGACTGGGCGTCTCGAGCTTCCGCGGCACCTACGTGCACTTGCCGCTGGTACTGGCGGCGGCGGTGGTGGCCTGGTTCAAGCACGGGCTCGATTTCATCTGGCTCTCGCTGCTGGTGGTGGTAGCCGAGTTCCAGATCGTCATCGCGCGCTTCATCTTCTCCTATGAGCAGGCCTTCATGGGAGATCTGGTGCGTTTCTGGTATGCCGCGCTGTTCCTGTTCGCCAGCGCGCACACGCTGGTGGCGGAAGGCCACGTCCGGGTGGACGTGCTGTTCACCCATTTCAACGAGAGGCGCAAGGCGCTGGTCAACGCGTGGGGATCCATGGTGCTGGGCGTGCCTCTGTGCTGGACCATCCTTGGCGTCGGCATGTCGGGCAAGGCGTCGGTCATCAACACTCCCTTGCTGTACTTCGAGACCTCGCAGAGCGGGTTCGGTCTCTATGTCAAGTACCTGATGGCGGGATTCCTCGCCGTCTATGCCGTGTCCATGATGACGCAGTTCCTGGCGTACTTCCTGAACGCCATGGCGGTGCTGCGCGGCCAGGCCGCGAGCCATCCCGGTCATCCAACCCCCGAGCCGTCCTGACCG
>JAPOQB010000219.1 GCA_026710965.1 Deltaproteobacteria bacterium
CGTCTACGCGCCGGGGGCCAAGAAGACCCGGGTGGGGGTGTGGGACATCGTCCCGGCGGTGCTGTCGCTGGCCATCTGGGTCTACATGATGGTCAACCTGGAGCGCATCACGCTGTGGCTGAGCCAAATCGACGAGCCCCCGCTGATGGACCTCGTCTTCGGCAGCCTGCTGGTGCTGCTGGTGCTCGAAGGGGTGCGGCGGGTGTCGAGGATGCCGCTGGTGCTGGTCACCGTGGTCTTCCTGCTCTACATGTTCTGGGGCAATCTTCTCGGCGGGATCTGGTGGCACTCGGGCCTGACCTTTGACCTCGTTATCGACGTGCTGTTTCTGAGCCCCCAGGGCATGTGGGGCTCGCTGATGAACATCTCGGCCACCTACATCATCCTGTTCGTGCTCTTCGGCCAGTTGTTGCTGCACCTGGGCGGTGCCGCGTTTTTCGTGGACCTGGCCGACGCCATGGCCGGGCGCGCGCGCGGGGGCCCGGCCAAGGTGGCGGTGGTGGGCAGCGGGCTCTTCGGCACCATCTCCGGCAGCCAGATCGCCAACGTCGCCACCAGCGGCTCCTTCACCATCCCGATGATGAAGCGCGTCGGCTTCCGGCCGGAGTTCGCCGGCGCGGTGGAACTGTCGGCTTCCATGGGCGGGATGTTCATGCCGCCGGTGATGGCCTCCACCGTGTTCCTGATGAGCGACATCAGCGGCATCCCCTACGTCGAGATCATCGTGGCGGCGTTCATCCCCGCCTGTCTCTATTTCTTCACGGTCTTCTGGCAGGTGCACATGGAGAGCGTGAAGATGGGGATCGTCTCCCCCACCGAAGGCCGGCGCACGGCGTGGGACGTGCTCAAGGAGGACGGCCACTTCATCGTGCCGCTGGTGGTCATCGTCTGGGTGCTGCTGGAGGGCTATACGCCCATCCGGGCCGCGCTGGTGGCCATGGCGACCTTGCTGGCGGTGACGGCGGTGAGGAAGAAGGGCCGCAAGGACTTCATCAAGAACGTGCTGAAGGGACTGGAGACCGGGGCTCGGACCACCATCATCGTGGCGTTGCCCATCGCCGCGGGCGCCATCATGGTCACCGCCATTTCCGCCACCGGCCTCGGCGGCAAGTTCGGCTCCATGGTGATGCTCTTCTCCGGGGGCTACCTGTTCCCGGCGCTGGTGATCGCCATGATCGCGTCCCTGGTGCTCGGCGCGCCGTTGTCGGTGGCCGCCACCTATATCCTGACGGCGATCATGATCGTTCCGGTGACCGTGTCCCTGGGCGTGCCCCCGTTGGCCGCGCACCTGTTCGCGGTCTACTTCGCCGTCATCGCCCCCATGTCGCCTCCCGCGGGCCCCGCCATGTTCCTTGCCGGAGGCCTGGCCGGAGCCAACCCCATGATCGTGGGGCTCATCGGCATCCGGCTGGCCATCGGTGCGTTCGTGCTGCCGTTCATGTTCGTGTTCAATTCCGGCCTGCTGATGGACGGGACCGTTGCCGAGATCCTGTTCTCGACGGGCACGGCCGCGCTGGCGCTGTTCGCCCTGGCCGCGGGCTTCGAGGGATGGGTCTCGAAGGAAACCGCCATATGGGAGCGGGTGCTCCTGGTGGCGGGCGGCTTCACCATGGTCTTTCCGGGAGCCGTCACCCTCAGTGTCGGCGCCGCTGCCGTGATCCTGGCCATCGTGGCCCACCTGGTGAGGGTGAGGATCGTACAGGCCTGACTCGTCCGGCGCCTTCTTGACGCCCGATCCGCCAAACATTATTCTCGTATTCGACATTGCCGGGACGCGGCGCGTGAGCAACGGCCGGGTGCCGGTTCCGGTTGCCGGAATGCGAGGAGTAGGGACGTATGGTTCTCGCGCGGACAGTGTTGATCGTGCTCCTGTTGACGTGGGTTGCGGGTTGCAGCTATGTGCCGCCGCCAAAGCAGCAGCGGGACCTCTGTCAGGTCTTCGCGCAGTATCCCGACTGGTACGACTACGCCCGCAAGTCCCAGAGCAAGTGGGGGACGCCGGTGCATATCCAAATGGCCTTCGTACGCCACGAGTCGAGCTTCCGCAGCAACGCCAAGCCGCCCAGGCGGTGGCTCTGGTTCATACCGCTGGGGCGCCCATCTTCGGCCCAGGGATACGCCCAGGCCCAGAATCCTGTATGGAGCGAGTACCAGGCGGAGCGGGGCAGACTCTTCCGCAGCCGCTCGGACATGGAGGACGCCCTCGACTTCATCGGCTGGTACAACCACAAGACCTGGCGCCAGCTCGGCATCGCCCGCACCGACGCCGAAAAACTCTATCTCGCCTATCACGAAGGCCGCGGCGGCTACCGCCGCGGCAGCTGGAAGAAGAAGCCGAAGCTCCAACGCATCGCCCGGAACGTGGCCGCCACCGCCGGGCAGTACCGCACCCAACTCGCGCAATGCGAGTCGCGCTTCCGTTGCGACGCCTGGTACCAGGTCTGGCCGTTGTGCCGCTGAGTGCCCGGACGCCCCTTGCAAACCGGAACGACTCTGTCATAGAGTGCAGTCGCTCATCCGCTTGGGGTGAAGAAACCAGAAGGAGTGACCTAATGAAGCAATCCAGGAACAAGTTGATGGTCGCGGCAGCGCTACTGGCGTTCGGCGTTGGAACCCTGGCGGCATCTGCCGTAAGTGCCGCCGACACGCCCATCAGCGTGGGCCGGACGACGTCGGCGAGCGGATTCCACATCCCCTCCTATATCGCCATGGAGCAGGGGATCTTCAA
>JAPOQB010000831.1 GCA_026710965.1 Deltaproteobacteria bacterium
GTCCAGCGGCAGCTCGCAGGTGACGATGTCCGGGATGATGTTGGTCTGGCGCATGGCCAGCCCACGCACCGGATCAGGCTCGATCTCCTCGTTGGGCTTGTAGTAGTCCGCGGTCTCCTTGTAGCGGTCGGTGAACGTGTACGGACAGTTGAAGATGAAGTCCGTGTTGTTGAACAGGTTCATGATGTTGGGGGCGGTGGTGCCCGCCAGCAGCAGCGCCGGGCTGGAGGTGGCGTTGACGATCCGGTGCGTGGCGTTCATCGGAATGGCGAACAGCGAACCCTGCTGCCACTCGAAGGTGTGCTTCTTGTCACTGCCTTCCGCCCAGACCTCGGTGGTACCGCGGCCTTCGACCACGAAATACTGCTCCTCGTACAGGTGCTTCTCGGCGTTCAGTGCCCCGGCGCCGGGAACCTCCACCACGTAGGAGCCCCAGAGCCCCTCCGTCCCCAGGAGCTGGATGAAGCTGGCGTTTCCGCCCAGGCGCTTCCACATCTTCCTGGGCAGGTTCTGGACCTTTTCCACGCCGATGTCCCGATAGATGGGGATCTCCTGCTCTTCCATGAAAGAATCGTAAGGGGTGTTGGGCCGAAGAAACTTCCCGTAACCCGCCTTCTGCATCTCGCCCGTAGGCTCCTGCCATTTCTCTTTGCCGTTGTCAGCCATAGAAAGTGCCTCCTGAACTGTGTGTGGTGAGCCCCTCAATATAGACAATAGGCGCCCGAGCGTCCAGCCTCGGACGGGCCGCGGACCGGCTGCCGGGGGTGCCTCAGCGGTCGCGCGTCATCGTGACCACGATATTGCCCACATGGTGCTTGGAGATGAACGCCTGCTGAGCTGCGACCAGATCCACCACGCTCCGGGCCGCCTGATGAGAATCCGACGATGCGGCCCTCTTCGTCTTCCGCTACGCAAATGAAGCTGCTTCTGCTTGGGGCGGACAGAGCTCTGCTCCAGAACTGTTCCCTCTTCGCGTATGAAAGCGATGCCAGGAAATCGGACGGCAGAATTCCAGCGTAGGTGGTGCGCCAGCTATCGACGTGGACTCTTACGATGGCGGCGGCGTCGACCGCGTGCGCCTCTCTGATGAGCATAACCCCGTGGACAGTCCCGCGTCAGGGTCAGTCGAAACAGTCCAACCCCGCTGCCGCGACCCCCACCCTGGCAATGTCTTCGTCCTCGTCGGAGCTGCCGCCGCTTACACCCACGGCCCCCACCACGTCATCCCCGTCGCGGATCAGCAGCCCGCCGGCGGCGGGCACCACCTTGCCGTCGGCCAGTGCGGTAAGGGCGGCGAGGAAGGTCGGCCGCTCGTTGAGGCGGTCGGCGATGGAGCGGCTGGAGCCGCCCATGCCCAGGGAGCCCCAGGCCTTGCCGATGGCGACCTGCGGGCGCAGGATGCTGGCGCCGTCCTCGCGCTTGAAGGCCTTTAAGTGGCCGCCGTCGTCGAGCACGGCGACGGCCATGGGCCTGAGTTCCAGCCGCCGGGCTTCGGCCAGGGTTTCGTCGACAATGATCGCGGCCTTTTCAAGGCTCAGTCTCGAACTGCTTCGTGCCATGGAGTCTACTCCTCTTCCTTTGGTTGCTTCTCTCCCGCACCCGGCGCATCCGGAGCAACCGTGTCCATCGCCTTTGCTCCCGGGCGAGTCTCCACCTGCAGCGGCGGCTGCCCCTGCTTGGTCTCGCCCCAGTAGACGGTGCGGTGCGGGAAGGGTATCTCGATGTTGCGCTCGTCGAACGCTTTCTTGAGACGCCGGTTGTACTCCCGGCCAATCCGCCACTGCTGCACCGGCCGGGTCTTGAGCCGCGCGCGCACGATCACCGCGGAATCCTCGAACCGGTCCACGCCCATGATCTCGATGGGCTCCAACATGTCCCGGCGATACTGCGGATCCTGGCGCATGGCCTCGTCCACTTCCTTCATCACCGCCACCACCTCGTCGGTGTCCTCGCGGTAACCCACTCCCACATCCATCAGGTAGCGGGAGTAGTCCTTGGTCATGTTCTCCACGTGCTCGATGGTGCTGTTGGGCACGAAGTGCACGTTGCCGCTCAGGTCGCGGATGCGCACGGA
>JAPOQB010000145.1 GCA_026710965.1 Deltaproteobacteria bacterium
TAGGGGCGACCCGCGGTCGCCCTGACTGCACCGTGAGGTGGCACGCCAAGGGCGACCGGCCGGTCGCCCCTACAAGATGACGTTGTATGCCGGGGCGACTGCGGGGCGCCCCTACGGATTCAGACGGTAACGTTGCACACCAGCTCGGTGTAGTCCGCGTCCTCCGGAATCAGGTCCCAGGTGAGCATCCACTTGTACTGGCGCTCGAACTCCTCCTCGGTGTAGGGCTCCGGGTCGACGTAGCGCAGCCGCGGCAGGTAGAAGTCGTCCGCGGTGAGCTCGTTGGCGTAGTGCTCGGGGATCTCGGCCAGCATGTGCTTGATGTACTTCTTGGGGTTCTTGTTGATGTAGGTGACCGACTTCTTGATGGCCCGCAGCATACGCTTGAGCAGCTCGGGGTCCATGTCGGCGGGTCCGTTCTCGACCCCCAGGTAGTGGCCCTCGGTAATCATCTTGTAACCGCGCTTCTGGGCCAGCGAGATCCACGGTTCCATGAGCGTGGCGGCGTCCACCTCGCCGTTCTCCAGCGCGATGAACCGTTCGTGCACCGTGCCGGCATGCACCACGTTCATCTCGTCCCGGGCGACGAAGCCCTCGAGCAGGGACAGGGTGTGGTAGTGGGAACCTTGGTGGTACTGGACGCCGACGCTCTTGTTGGCGAGCTGCATGGGCGCGTTCACCGGCGAGTCGGGCAGTACGTAGATGCCCTGGCACACCACCGCCGGGCGCTTGGTCCAGATGGGGGCGCCGCGTTTGCTGTCGTAGGCCCGCCGCACCTGTCCCCAGGAGCAGGCGCGCATGATGTCCACCTTCTTCTGCTCGTACAGGAACTGGTAGTTGGTGGACTTCACCAGCGTGTGGTCGGTGCGGCGCGGATCGTCGTCGGCGAACTTGGTTTCGCGGACGCCGGGCAGGAAGATCTCGACCTCCATGCCTTCCTCTTCGAACAGACCCTCTTCCTGTGCGACGAACCAGTGAAGCCCGAGCACCGCCTCGGCGCTCTCAACGTTTATCTTGACCAGCTCTGCCATGTCTTCGCTCTCCTTTTCAGCCCGGGGATGTGAGCCTGTCGGCAACCGGCATGCGGCTGGACCGTCGGCGGCTCAGGTCCTTTTTCTTACAACCGGCACCGGCATGGGTCAAGGTCGAGAACGGGGTCGGGACGCCGCCTTTCCTTCCCGCGCGGTAATCTGATACGGATGGCGCACGCCCATGCTCATCGATGCGGCACTGCTGTTCGCCCTCGGCGCCTCCCTCGCCTATGCCTTCGCCGATGTCACCGCGCGCTTCGGCCTGCACCGGGCCGACCCGCTGGTGGGCGCGATGATGGCCCTCACCGCCTCGGTCGTGCTCTTCCTGGCGATCATTCCCGCTACCGGCGCCGAGTTCCCGGCCTTCGGCGTCCACTACCTGTGGATGGTGGCGGGCGGGGCCTGCAACCCCGGCCTCTTCTTCGTGCTGTTTTTCATCGGCATATCGAAGATCGGCGTCTCCCGGGCCGCGCCCATCAAGGGAAGCTCGGCGATCTTCGCGGCCTTTTTGGCCATGGCGTTCCTGGGCGAAGAGCCCACCTGGTACAATCTCGCCGGCATCCTGCTGGTGGTGGGCGGCATCGGGGTGATCTCGTCCGGGTCAGGGGAGGGCCGCTGGCGCCGGGCGGACATGCTCTGGCCCTTGGGGGCCGCGGTCGCGGGCGCCGTCGCCGCCCTGTGCTGGCGCACCGGCATCCAGGCCTTTCCGGATACGGTGGCTGGGACCGCCGTGGCGATATTCTCGGCCCTGGTGGTCGTCGGGGCCTATACCTTGGCGGTGCGGAGGGACCGGATCCTGGAGAACGTCCGGGCGAGCTGGCAATACTTCATCGTCGCCGGGGCCATCGAGGGCTTCGGCAAGTTCATGTATGCCAGCGCCCTTCAACTCGGGGAGGTCTACCGGGTGCTGCCGGTGATACAGACCTCGCCGCTGCTGGTGGTGCTGCTCTCGCTGGTGGTGTTGCGGAAAGCGGAGGGTATCACGTGGAGGGTTCCGGCCGGGGCGGTGTTGACCGTGGGCGGGGCGATCCTGGTGAACGTGCGGCTCGGTTAGCGGCGGATCACAAGGACCGCGCCATCCAGCGCACCTGGCCGATGATTTCGGCCTCGTCGGGCCACGCCACCGGCTTCCGGTCGGGGTGGTCCCTTTCCAGCAGCCACCTGCCGTCGCTGTCTCTGCCCGCGCGTGCGAACACCAGGCCCTCCCCCGTACGCAGCGCGTAGATGCGCCCCACGCGCCGCTGCCGCTCGCCCCGGTTCACCAGCACGGAGCAGCCATCGGGCAGCGTCGTCTGCATGGAGTCGCCCCGCATCTCGATGACCAGGCACTGGGAGTAGTCGAGCCCATGGCGGCGCAACCAATCGCGTCTGAACCAGAGGGACTCCGAGGCAGGCTCCGTCAGCGAACCATCGTACAGGGCGTCCAGATCGCGAATCTCCACGGGAAGAGCACCGGGCAGATTGAACGGTGTGCCCAGGGATGCCGCCGGCGCGTCGTCTTGCGTGTAGTTTTCGGTCTCGGCCGCTTGCCGGCCAGCGGCGCGCTGCCGCAACAGGGCATCCAGGTCGGCCCGAAGTCCGGTGCGCAGGGACCGGGATTCGACCCTCAACGCGCGGATGATTCTGTCCTCTGCCGGGTCCTGTCCGCTTTCCCGGGAAGAACCGGCCGCGTCGTCCTTGCCCCGTTCCTCGAACAGTCGCGCGATCGGCACGCCCAAAAATTCCGCAAGCTTCTCCAGTTGGCTGAGCTTCCACTCGTTACGCCCGTTCAGCAGGTTCGAGAAGTGGCTGGGCCGAATGCCGATGGCCGCCGCGATCTGGCTCTTGGTGGCCCGCCCCAGGGACTTCTCATCGTCGATGAAGTCCCTGATCTGCCTCTTGGGCATGCTCTGGAGCAGCGGGGTCCCCTTTCTGCGCATTGCAAGTTTCCAATAGGGCAAAACCAGTGCAAATGAGCATTCTTCCGGCGTGCGTCAAAAAGGGACTTTTTTATTGCTCATATGGTGAATAAGGCTGGACGAATTCACGAGAGGGCGTCAGGCCGGCCGCAAGGGTTTTGGATACCCTCGTTCCGGAACGGATGGTTTCACCATCGCCATAGCTTTCCCGTCGGACCGAGGTGGACGGGAAGGCGTAGCGACTGGACTGCACTGATTCGATGCCGGAGTGTCGGATGCCGCACGCTGGCGCGACGGAACCCGCGATGGAAGACCGGTCCGGCGGCTATTCGCGCGTTGTGCGTGCGAGAGTGCCGGCGGGGGCTTGCGCGAGACTAGAATGGAATGTCGTCGTCGATCGGCGGCGATGGGAATGAGGAGGACGTGGTGTCGCCGAAGCCCTGTTCCTGTGTCTCCTGCGAGGCGCGGGCGCCGCCGGCACCGCCGAGGAAATCGACCCGCTGGGCGACGATCTCGGTGGTGTAGCGGTCCTGGCCGTTCTGGTCGGTCCACTTGCGGGTCTGGATCCGGCCCTGGACGCATACCTGTCGTCCCTTGGCCAGATACTGTCCGCAATTCTCAGCCTGCTTTCCCCATACGACGATGTTGTGCCACTCGGTGCGCTCCTGGCGGTTGCCGTCCTGGCCGACCCAGGACTCGTTGGTGGCGACGGAGAAGTTGGCTACCGCGCGGCCGCTCTGCGTGAAGCGGACCTCCGGGTCCTTGCCAAGGTTCCCTACGACAATTGCGATGTTGACCGACATAACGACCTCATCCGAATGGTTCTGACGGAGTTTGCGTGGACCTTATCGCTTGCGCCGACCTTAGTCAATACGAACTTCCGCGAGACTCTATTTTGGCCACGACCCTTGACAAGTCCCGGGCACACTCATAAAAGGTCATGTTTATTGCCCTCTATTCCACATCGGCGTTCATCGGTAAATCTTTAGCCGTTGCGACGGCCGAAACGGACCTCAAACGCATTCCAGCCAATCACGGGAGGAACAAGATGCGCAAACTGACCACGAGAATTCTGTTGGGCGCCGCCGCGCTTTGTCTGGCAGCGAGCTTGCCGCTGTCCCAGGCCGCCGGCGCCTTTCCCGAGGGGCGTAACATCAACATCATCGTGCCGTTCTCGCCCGGCGGCGGTTACGACGCCATCGCCCGCGCCACCGCCCGGAGCATGAAGAAATTCCTGCCCAAGGGCGTGAACGTCATCGTCAAGAACGTCACCGGCGCCGCCGGGCGCCGCGCCTCGGTGTTCATGTACCGCGCCAAGCCCGACGGCTACACCATCGCCCACTTCCAGGCCTCCGGGATGCTCGGGGACCAGATGCTGTCGGAAACGCCGGTGGGCTTCGAGACCAGCAAGTACACCTGGCTCGCCCGGGTCGGCGCGGACCCCTTCGGTCTCCACGTATCGGCCAAGGGCCCCTACAAGTCCATCGCGGACCTGCAGAAGGCCAAGCGCATCACCTGGGGAGTCGAAGGCATCGGCGTGGGACGGTGGTTGGGCTCGTTCCTGGCCGCCAAGGCCTTCGGCATCGACTTTAACGTGGTGGCCGGCTACCGCGGCACGGGTGAGTCGTTGCCGGCGCTCCTGCGCGGCGACTTCGACGTCTGGGCCCAGCCCATTGACCATCCCTCCGTCACCTCCTATCTCGGGACGGACCTGCGCCCGGTGGTGCAACTGGACAGGAAGCGGGCGGTGAACGCCCCCGACGTGCAGACCTCCTACGAGATGGGCTATGACCTGTACTTCAGCGACCTGCGCGCCTTCGGCGGCCCTCCGGGAATCCCCGCGGACCGCGCCAAGATTCTCGAGGATCTCCTGCTCAAGGCCATGAGGGACAAGGAATACGTCGACTGGAAGAACGCGTCGTCCATCCAACTCGTGGAGGGGCCGGCATCCACGGTCAGCGAGGATCTCAAGTACTACGAGAACCTGTTCAAGGCCAATCTCGACGAGATGCGGAAAGCCGCCAAAGCCAAGTAGGGGCGGGTTTCGAACTGGCCCGTGCCCCTTCCGGGGCGCGGGCCACCAGCACGACACCTGGAAACGCAAGGTCCGCGTCCAAGGATTGGATATATGTTGGAACCCCTTCTACAAGCGTTGGGCCAGCTCGGCGAGCCGTTGAATCTGTTCGTGCTGGCCGTCGGCGCCGTGTCCGGCCTGATCCTGGGGGCGCTCCCCGGGCTGTTCCTGGCCGGCTTGACCATCGGCATGACCTTCACCTTCGGCTGGGACCCCGGCACCGCCATGTTCCTCATGGCGGGGATGATGGGGGCGGCCACCGAGGGGGGCTCGGTTCCCGCGATCCTGCTCAACATCCCGGGGGAGGCGCCCAACGCCGCCACCTGTTTTGACGGCCATCCCATGGCCCGCCGGGGCGAGGCGGGCCGGGCGGTGGGGCTGGCCGCGGCGTCGTCCTTCCTGGGCGCCGTGGTGGGCATGTGCTTCCTGATGATCCTGATTCCCTTCGTGAAAATCATCGTGCTGTCCTTCGGGCCGCCCGAGTTCTTCATGCTGGTGGTGTTCGGCCTCCTGACCGTCGCCTACGCGGCCCGTGGCAACATGCTCAAGGGGCTCGTGTCCGCCGGCATCGGCGTGCTCCTGTCGCTCATCGGCTTCAGCCCGGTTCACGGGGTTCTCCGGTTCAACTTCGGCAGCGACAACTACCTGTGGGACGGAATCCCGCTGGTGCCCTTCTTCATCGGGCTGTTCGCCATCGCCGAGCTGGTCAACCACGTGCTGCGGGGCGATACCATCGCCGAGGGCGGCCAACGTCTCAAGGTGGGGGTATTCGGGGCCTTCAGGGGATTCCTGGAGGTGTTCCGCTACAAGACGACACTGGTGCGGAGCTCGGCCATCGGGATCCTCGCGGGCATCATTCCGGGCATCGGCGGGGGGCTGGCCAACTTCCTCTCCTACTCCATGGCCGTGCAGTTCTCCAAGAACCCGGAAAAGTTCGGCACCGGCACGGCCGAGGGCATCATCGCTTCCGAGGCCTCCAACGACGCCAAAGACGGCGGCGCCCTGCTGCCCACCATCATCTTCGGCATTCCCGGCAGCGCCGGCATGGCCGTGCTACTGGGCGCCTTCATCCTCCACGGGCTCCAACCCGGTTTCTTCTTCATCCGCGAGCACATGGACATCGTGTTCGTGCTGATTTTCGGCTTCGTGATCGCCAACTTCCTGGCCAGCCTCATGGCCGCGTTCGGCGCCGACATCCTCGCCCGGGTCACCACGCTGCGCGTGGGGTACGTGGTGCCGGCCGCGTTCCTGCTGTCCATCGGCGGCGCCTACGCCGCCCGGGAAAACGTCTGGGATATCGGCATCGCCATCGCGGCGGGCATCCTCGGTTTCGCGTTCAACCGGTTCGGCTTCTCGCTGGTCACGCTGGTCATCGGTTTTCTGCTGGGGGTTCGGGCGGAGCTGTCCTTCGTGCAGTCGCTGCAGATCTCCGCCGGCAGTTACGCCATCTTCTTCACGCGGCCCGTTACCATCGTGCTGATGCTGCTGAGCGTCCTGCTGCTGTGTCTGCCGTGGTTGACGAGCCGGAAAGCCAAGGTGTCGTCATGAAGGGGTCCACGCTCCTCGGTGTGATCCTGGTGTTCACCTCCCTGCTGTTCTTCGGGTGGTCGTTCTCGTACGGCGGCATGGCGGGCTTCGTTCCGCTGGTGCTGTCGATACCGACGGTGGCGCTGGCGATCCTGTGCCTGGCCGGCGAGCGCTACCCCCGCATCATGTCGGCCTTCGAGGTGAGCCTTGAAGATGTCCTCACCTCGGCCGCGGGAGCTGAAGGCGCCGTCCCGGTCGAAGAGACAGGCCCCAAGGCCGGCGAGATGGGCCTCATCACCCGGATGTTCCTGTGGTTCGCGGTCTTCGGGGTGCTCGTGTTCATCACCGGGTTTTACGTCTCCACCCTGGTGTTCGCCTTGGCGTTTACGCGATTGCAGGGCGGCATCGCCTGGCCCGGATCGCTCTTCATCACCGCCCTGGCGCTGGGTTTCTTCTATTTCATTTTCGAGGAAACCCTGGCCGTCGACCTCTTTGCCGGGGTCATCTTCGGCGCCTTTATCCCGCCGCTGTAGGGGCTTGGGCGCCCACGCCGGCGCCTCTTGACCCGCATCTCGCAAGTTCGTCTACGCCCCTTTCGGCTTCGCGAAGCGAAGTCCACTCCGTCAGCGGTGCGAAGTCGAAAACGCAAGTCTCCCAGTTTTGCGCGGTTCCACGCCGAAACGACCGTGCCCCTGTGCGAGAACGAAATGCGGGTCGAGCGGCGGCGACAGGGATTCCCAGGAACGGGGTTTAAGTTCCGGCACGGGGTGCCGATGACTCTCCATAGGACAACGGACATGGAGTCCATGTCCGGGAGGGTCACCCATGGCAGATGAAATCGATCAGCCCCACGACCGGCTGTTTCGCACAGTCTTTTCCGACGCCACGGAAACCGCCAGCCTGCTCCAGGCGGCGGTGCCGCAGGAATTGCGCGAGAACGTCGATTGGAACAGCCTGCGCTTGGTGAAGGGAACCTTCGTGGACGACGCCCTGCGCCAGAGCGAGTCCGACCTGCTGTTCGAGGCCGGCTACGGGAAGGAGACGGAGCGCCACGGAAGGAGGAAGGACCGATTGCGGCTTTACCTGCTGTTCGAGCATCAATCGACGCCGGATGTGTGGATGCGGTACCGGCTGTTGAAATACTGCTGCCGCATCTGGGATGCAGACCTGCGCGACGACCCCCGGCGCACGGAGTTGCAGCCGGTCGTGCCGCTGGTCTTCTACCAGGGAGCCCGTGACTGGCGGCACTCGACGGAATTCGCGGACCTGTTCCCCGCAGCGGCCCGGGATTGGCCTTGGGTGCCGCGGTTCGAGCATGTGCTGCTGGACCAGACGGGACTGGACCCCGGCGATGTCGAAGGCGCGACCATGGGGCGCATTGTCCAGTTGCTGATGATGGCGGCGTTCGGCCGGCACACCGGCGCTGCGCTGGAGACCGCCGCCAAGCTGGCGGTATCGCTGGTTTCCGGTGGCGCGGTGGATTATATTCGGATAATTGCTGTCTATCTGTTCTCGATGCCGGACAAAGCGGCAGCGAATGCCTTCGATGAAGAGCTGCGGCGCCATCAAGGCGGCCAAGGAGGAGGAATCATGTCATACGCTCAAGAACTTCTGGAGGAAGGCCGGGCGGCGGGCAGGGAAGAAGGCTTGCAGCGCGGGAAGGTAGAGGCGGTGGAAGGCTTTCTGAGAATCGGCGTGAGCTGGGATGTGATCACGTCGGCAACGGGGATCGACGAACCGCGGTTCCAAGCTCTCAAGGAGCGCCTTGCAGCGGCGGCGCAGCAGCCCGACGAGCCGGCATGATCCCGTCTTGGGCGCTAACGTGACCGCACATCCGCAATAATCCCTTCGCCCCAGCCGTCAGCGCGGATCCGCATCGCTTGCGGAATCAAGGCCATAGAACTCTTCAACTTGGGGTCGTTCAACATCTGCCAGCCAACGGAGAACTGCCGGTACACATCCCGACTCAATCCTGCTACTCCTGCCACGCCCAGGACCGCCACGCCCTGTGCAGCGGCTCGTTTCTTCGTTTTTCACGCTTTCATCTTGGCGGCCGGAACTGAGAATGTCGCACTTCGACTTCGCTTCGCCATGCTCAGGACGAACGGGGTGGGCATCTCGGAAAGGAGCATCGGCGGGCCTTACACGTGGACCCGCTGTCCTTCTTCCGCCGCGCGCAGTGCGGCGTCGAGCACGCGCTGGGCGGCGAGGCCGTCGGCGAAGCTCGGCGCGGCGGGCGTGTCGTTGCGAATGGCGTCCACGAAGTCGCGCGTGAGTTTGGCGAAGATGAACTCTCCCTGGGCGCGTTGGGGGTCGGAGTCGTCGAGCCCTTGGGTGTAGCGGTCGGGAATTTCCAACGCCTCGGGTGAACGCGTGTCGCCGCGGGCGCCCCAAAGCTGGCCCCGCACCCAGCCCTTGACGTTGCGGTCGAAGACGAAGCGCAGCATGCCGGCGTCGCCGTAGACCTCGAGGTTCTGGTAGTTGCTCTTGCGCGCCACCGCGCTCAGGCGGACGCACGCCGAGGCGCCGGCTGCAAGGCGTCCGAGGAGCGTGAAGCTGTCTTCCACCGTCACCGGTTGCGGCGTGCCGTCCTCGTCGGGCCGCTCCGGGATGAAGGTGTCGGCGTGGCCCCAGACGCTCTCGAACTCGCCGACGAGCCAGCGGATACGGTCCACCACGTGCACGCCGATGTCGCCCATCACGCCGAAGCCGGCCAGCTCCCGCTGGTGGCGCCAATAGTGGGTCAGGCCCGGTGTGGCGCGGTTCTCGCTGAACCAGCGGCTCTCCACGTGGTACACGCGCTCGCCCACGTAGCCGCCGTCCAGCAGTTCCTTCATGTAGGCCAGCGCCGGGATGTGGCGGTGGTTGAACGCGGTCATGTGCACGCGCCCCGCGGCTTCCGCCCGGGACAGCATGGTCTCCGCCTGGGCGGCGTCCATGGCCAGGGGCTTCTCGCACAGCAGGTGCAGCCCCTGATCGAGGGCAGCCGCCACCATCTCGGCGTGGAGGTGCGGCGGCGCGACGATGCTGACCGCGTCGAGGCCGGGGTGGCCGAGCAGCCGGCGGTAGTCGGTGTAGACATGGGTCACGCCGAATGCCTTGGCCGTCGCCTCCGCCTTGTCCTTCGTCCGCTGGCAGAAGGCCACCACCTCGGCGTCCTCGGTGGCGCTGAAGCCCTGCAGGTGCTGGATGCCGAAACCGCCGCCGATGACGCCGATTCGAACCGGTTGCCCCGTTGTCATGTTTCCTCCTGTTGTCCCCTGAAACTCACGGTCATGTCTTTATGGGAATCGTCGCCCTGGGAATTGCCAGGACGGTGACCGCGGCGAGAAGATTGATGGCGCCGAACAGATAGAAGGTGTAGCTCAGGCCGTAGTGGTCGGCCACGGCGCCGACGATCAGGGGGAAGACCAGGGAAAGCGAGGAGCGGCCCACGTCCATGAACGTCTGGGCCGCGCCCCAGATGTCCTTGGGCGCGTGCTCCAGGCCGCTGGCCTGAATGATGGGTCCCACGGCGAAGAGCGCCATCCCGCCCAGGGACACCACCGGCAGCAGCAACCAGCCGGACGGGAACAACGGGATCGAGCCGATCAGCAGTCCACCCGTTAGCAACGAGACGAA
>JAPOQB010000423.1 GCA_026710965.1 Deltaproteobacteria bacterium
CTGGACGTCTTCCACCGACACCGCGAAGCGCCCGTCCAGAATGGTCCTGGCCTTGCTCCCCAGCACCAGGAACTGCGACGCCCGGGGGCCCGCGCCCCACTCGACGTAATCCTTCACCACCTGGGGCGCCAGGGGGTTGCCTGGGCGGGTGGCCTGGGCCAGGGAGACGGCGTAGTTCACCACGTAGGGCGACACCGGCACCCGCCGCACCAGCTCCTGGCAGTTGAGAATGGCTGGGCCGTCCATGACCTTGGCCGGCTCGGGCTTGTCGGTGGAGGTGGTCTGCAGGACGATCTGGACCTCGTCCTCCAGCGGAGGATACGACACCTCGATGTTCAGCATGAAGCGGTCGAGTTGCGCTTCCGGCAGCGGATAGGTGCCTTCCTGCTCGATGGGGTTCTGGGTCGCCAGGACGAAGAAGGGCAGGTCCAGCGGGTAGGTGGTGCCGCTGGCGGTGACCCGGTACTCCTGCATGGACTGGAGCAGCGCCGCCTGGGTCTTGGGCGGCGTCCGGTTGATCTCGTCCGCGAGCAGCACGTTGGTGAAGATCGGCCCCCTCAGGAACTGGAACTGGCGGCGTCCGGTGGCGGCGTCTTCCTGGAGGATGTCGGTGCCGGTGATATCGGAGGGCATCAGGTCCGGGGTGAACTGGATCCGGTTGAACTGAAGGTCCAGTACCTCCGCCAGCGTGCTGATGAGCATGGTCTTGGCCAGCCCCGGCACGCCCACCAGCAGGCAGTGTCCCTTGGAGAACAGCGCGATAAGGACCTCGTCGATGACCTTGTCCTGACCGACGATGACCTTGCGTATCTCCGCGAGCATGGTCCGGCGCTTTTGTCCGAACTCCTCGATGGCCGCGAGTTCCTGATCCAGGAGCTGTGTGTCTTCCATGGCGGTAAGGTTCCTTCCGATTGTTCCTTGCGATTCGTCGCTAGCCGCGCAGCTTCCTCATGACCTGACGGGTCTTGCGCGCTCCCTCGTCGTCGCCCAGGGCCTCGTAGACGCCGCCGAGGACTTGATACACGCCGGGATGGAACGGGTTGATCTGAAGCGCTTCCAGCAGGGCACGCCGCGCCCGGGTCGGGTCGCCGGCCTCATGGTGAAGCCGGCCCAGCAGGTAGAAGGCGTGTACCAGGTCGGGGTCGAGGTACAGGGCCTTCTCCAGGTGCGGCAAGGCCTCGTCGTAGCGCCGCGAGTGAATCAGGGTCTCGCTCAGCCGCGTGAGAATGACGGTGGAGTTGGGCCCGGCACGGAGCGCCCGGCGATACTCGGCGCTGGCGGCGCGAAGGCGGCCGCGCTGGCGCAGCCGGTCGCCCAGATGGGTGCGGTTCCGGGCGATCTCCGACTGGATCTCGTTCAGCTCGACGGCTGCCGGCTGTCCTCCCTCCTGCGCCACCTTGTAGGTGCGCATGCGGCTGCCCTGGATCACCGTCAGCCCCTGCCCCTCGACGAACCGTCGCCAATCGGCCTCGAAGGCGTCCAGCGGCACGCCCATGACCGCTTCAATGGCCTCGGCGGTGGATTGATCGTTCACCCGGGCGAGCACGTCCCGGATTCCCGAGGGGCCCTTGGTCTGCCGGATGTAGTCGACGGCCGAGGCCACCTCGGCGTAGGCGAGCTGGACCTGCTGCGGGGTGTCGAGGCGGATGAGCGAGGGTTCCATGTCCTTGAAGCTGACGAATTCCTGCCGCTCGACGGCGGTGGCCAGCAGGGTCTCATTGGCCGGGGTCAGGTAGTCCGGCCGTGGCCCCTGAACCGGCTTGCGCCACACGGTCTCGTAGTAGCGGGCAATTCCCTCGTGCAGCCAGATGGGCGCCTTGTTCCGGGTCAGGTTGACGATGGCCAAGTGAATGTACTCGTGCACCAGGGAGTCGAGCCAGCGGTATCCGTGGGCCATGATCCGCGGAGAGATGATCATGACCTTGTTGAACTTGCACAAGCCGATGGCGCCGGTCTGTTCGATGTCCCGGAGCGTGAAGGTGGTGATGGCGCCGAAGGACTGCACGTCCGAGCCGATCTCGACCCGTACCTTGCTCCGGGGCCAGTAGCCCAGCGCGCGCCCCACCTCCTGGTGTGCCTGCTCCAGGGCCTTCAGCGCCGGCGCCGCCAGGATGCCGTCGCTCTCTTCGTGGAGGTGGATCACGAAGTGATCGCTCTCGTAGCGCTTGAAGTTGCGGATGACGTCGTGGGTCTGCTGCAGCAGCAGCCGCAGACCCTGGCGCTGGTCGTTTTCGCCGTCGATGGCCAGCGCCTTCTCCGCGGTGGCCAGGGCCTTGGCGTAGGCGCCCTCGTAGTAGGCCAGAAGCGCTGCCAGGTCCAGCGCATCCACCGATTCGGGCTGCGCTTCCAGGAGCCCTTCGACCACCGGGCGGGCCTCCTCGACCCGCCAGGCGCCCAGGAGCTCCCGTGCCTTCTCGATGTCGGGATGGTCCGGCGCCGGCTCCGCGGCGTATCCGGAAGCCGCGGCGCCGAGGACCAGGAGCGCGGCGAGGCCCAGGGCTCGCGCTGCGTTCCACGCACAAGTGGATGTCGGCAATCTCTTCATGGAATCGGCGGCACCGGCTTCGGACTATTGCGACAACTCGCGGAAGTAACGCTCGATCTGGTCCTTGTAGCGGTCCGGCACTCCCTGCTTCAAGGACTCGAGCACCTCCTTGCGAAAGTGCTCGGGCTTGTAGTCGTCCTTGCCGGGGAGCTTGAACTTCTCCGTGTCGAGGCCGGTGAGGTTCTCATCGATGTCGTGTTCCGGAAACTCGGGTGTCCCGGTCGGCGGCAGGAACTGGCCGGAAGGCAGGAACCGTCCCCGGCGGAACACGTGGACCAGCGGCACGCGTCCGAACCGCCCCCGCTGCGCCATCCGCTGCATCGCCTGCTGCATCTGCTGGCTCGACTGGGAGAGGCGGTTGATGGCCTCCTGTTCCGGCGGGATGGCTTGTCTCAGTTGAAGCGAGCCCAGCTCGCGGGTCGCTTCGCCCATGACCCCGCCGGCCTCGGCAATGCTGTTGACGATCTTGGGGTCCAGCGACGGAAAGAGCTGGAACAGGTAGCGCAGCCTCTCGACGAGGTCGGTGGTGCGCTTTTCCAGCACGTCCTCCCGGGTGGCGAGCTCGCGGGCCGCGCGCTTCTGCGCCGGAGTCAACTCCGGGTCGGGAAGGCTGGCGATGGCGTCGTATTCCCGTGCCAGCGCCGTCAGCATGGCCAGGGCCGCCTTCCGCGCCTCGTCCAGAGGCCCCAGTGCCGCGAGCTCTTCATTCACCGGTCCGAACTGCTTGGCGAACGCGTCGAAGTCCCGGTTCTCGAACATGTCCCGCAGCCCCGAGAGCAGCCCGCGGACGGCGGCGTTGCGCTCGCGTTCGGCCGGGGTGCGCAGCCGGTCGCTTTCGAGGTCCGGAGGCGCGAGCAGATGGGCCAGCACCGCCAGGTCGGCCTGCGCGCCCGTCGCGAGCCGCTCGACCGCCTTCTCGCGCAGCGCATCGAACTCCTGAGCGGATTCCTTGTGGGTACTCTCGGTTCCCATCAGGATTTCCTGCTGCTCCTGGAGGATCTGCTGCAACTCGTCGTTGGACCGGTTCATGGCTCCCTGCATGCGGGACATCATGGAGCCCTGGGCCTGTTGTTGTCCGTTACGGAGCGAAGCCGCCAGTTGCGCCATCTGGTTGAACAGCTCCCGCGCCATTTGCAGGGCGCCCTCGATGTCGCCCTCCCTGAGCTTCTGGCGGATCTGCTCCATCATGGACTGCATGTCGTTGAACGGCATGTTGCGCATGTTCGCCTGGTTGATGAATTCGTTGGGAATCTGTTGCGCGAACTGCATGAGGGACGCCTGGAGTTGCTGGAGTTGCTGGGCCAGCTTCGACAGCTCCTTCAACACTTCGTCGAGCTCCTTGTTGCCGCTCCTCAGTTGCTCCAGCGAGTCCAGTAAGCGCTCCTGGTCCTTGACCATGTCCCTGGCGGTGGCGGCCATGTCCTGGCCCGCGAGGCGCCGGCTGACGTCCTCGCTGAGCATCGACAGCCTTTCAAGCTCCGTTGCCATGGCGTCGTGGGCCTGTTCCCGCTCGGCCGGCGAAGCCGCCTGGCGCATCCCTTCCATGAGGTCGTTCCGCGCATGTTCGAGGTTGCGCTTCAGGGTTTCGAGGTCGGACCAGGTGGCGAAATCGCTCATACGGTCGACGCGGGTACGCTGCATGGCCTCGTCCACCCGCTGCATCATCTGGTCCAGGCCCTCCGCCAGCCGCTCGCCCGGCTGGTCCGGCGTTGGTTCGCCCGGCGGAGCTTCGAGGTGATCGCCGAGGAGATCCACCATCTTGTCGGAGATATCCTTGATCATCTCGGCCACCTGACGGTGCTCGGCCTTGAGGTTCTTCAGGCGGAGGCTCAGGGGCCGCGACTTGACCAGCTTGGGACCGGAGATGGTGTCGTTGTCGAGGACCTCGAGGTGGTAGACCACCACGTCACCCTCCTCAAGGCGAATGCTGTCCAGGTCCCAGATGAACGTTTCCTCGAGGGTGCGGACAAGCTCGTCGCGCCACACCGAAATGCGCTCCTCCCGTTCCCCGACCGCCGCCACCAGCGTGACTTCCTGGATCCCGTAGTCGTCGCTGGCGCGGTACTCCAGGGCCAGTCTCTCGTCGCCGTTCACTTCCAGGTCTTCCTCCGGCTTGAGCAACTCCACCAACGGGAAGCTGTCGGGCACGGCGACCATCTCGTAGGGGATGGGCAGGTTCCCGAAGCCGAAGGCATCCTCGAGGCGAATGCGATAGCCCTGCGAGCGGAACAGCACGACGCTGCCCTGGGCGGTGTCTCCGGTGATCTTCAGTGGAATTTCCCGGCCATCGTCGAGGGCCACCACGGCTTCGGCCATGGTCTTGTTGGTCGTGGCGGAGATATTCAGGGTCGAACCCTTGACCCCGCGAATGTTGCCGCCGGTGAAGGTCCGGTCGGGAAGGCCGGTGTAGTGGGGCGGGTAGAGCGTCACCTTCAGTCCGCTGACGGACGGACGCTCCACCGCCGTGATGCTGTGCCACGGAGAGTTGAACGGTCCGCTGACGACCCGGTAGTCCAGGTCCTGGGCGACCTCGGGAAGCACGGCCGTGTACCGTCCGCTCGGGGCCTGGTCCATGGCGACGGCCTGCGCCGCAACCGGTTCTCCGGAACCCGCGGGCTTGAACACCATCTCCACGCTTTGCGGCCGGGCTCCGGAGGTGACCGCCTCGACCGAAATCGCGCTGCCGCGAATGACCCGCACGTCCCCGGTGACGACGTGAATGAAGATTTCCGCCGGCGGCAGGTGTTCCAGCGGATGCGCAATCAGCGCCAGGCTCCGGCCGGGAAAGTCCGGGAGCCACACCGCCAGGGCCAGCACCGGTGCGGCCGCCAGCACCAGCAGCCGGGCCTTGGTCCGAAGCGGCCGGGTATCCACCAGCGACTCGGTTCCGAGGCCGCCGATCTGCTCGCGGGTCTGGCGGATCAGCGCGAGGATCATGGGGGCGGAAGTCCCGGCCTGCTGGCCCGGGTCCGCGAGTTGCGGGTACAGTTGTAGCGAGTTGATGAGGTTGTTGCGGAGCTCCGGTCGTTGCCTCTCGACGGCGCGGGCCGCCCATGACAGGCTGTGGGAGCGCAGGAAACGCAGCAGCGCGAGCGCGGTGACCGCCACCAGGGTGACGATCGAAAGCAGGCTGAACGCCAGCGGCGCGTAGGGAAGCAGCGCCTTGACCGCGTCGACCGCCACGCCCAAGGCCGCCAGCACGGCCAGCGCGGTACCGGCAAGGCACAACGCTTCCAGCCCCTGGACCCTTCGGAGGCGGTCTACGAACCGCTGCAGGAAATCGCCTATCGGACGGTAGTCTTCTTCGTGCAATCGAGGATCCTCCCCGAGGCGTCCAACTTGGAACATATGTTCCGCGCCTGCATCGTATGGACCTATTCTAGAACTTTTCCCAGGATTCACAAGAGCGTCCCGCCGCGGACCGGCAGCCCGGCGTGGCCGGTACTTCGGTCAATCTGGCAACTCACCGGGCGTTCTGCTATCATGCCGGTTTCATCCGCATTTTCCCCGCGACCACCCCATCGAAAGGACCCCGTCGAATGGACCGCGACTTTACGGAACTGCCCCTCGTCTGTCACGAAGGGCATGAAGACCACGACCACGATGATGTGCCTCTGCCCGATGAAGACCACCCCATGTGGCGGTCCGAGCGCATCTCGCTGACTTCGGTCGGCATCGACATCGGCTCGTCCACGTCCCATCTGATCTTCTCCCGGTTGGTGCTCCGCCGGCAGGGCATATCCCTGTCGAGCCGTTTCGTGGTGGTGAAGCGGGAGATCGTCTACGAGTCGCCGATCCTGTTGACCCCCTACGTCGACAAACTGACCATCGACACGGAGAAGCTCAACGAGTTCATTCACGAAGCCTACGCCCTGGCCGGCCTCACGCGGCAGGACATCGACACCGGCGCGCTGATCGTCACCGGAGAGGCCGCCAAGAAGAAGAACGCCGAGGCCATCGCCGCGTTGTTCGCCGAGGAGGCCGGCAAGTTCGTGTGCGCCACCGCCGGCCACAATCTCGAGGCGATCCTGGCCGCCTACGGCTCCGGCGCGGTGGAGGTGTCCACCCGCGACGGCGACATCGCGTGCATGAACGTGGACGTCGGCGGCGGCACCAGCAAGATCGCCGTCACCCGCGGCGGACAGGTGGTGGACACGGCCGCGCTGGAGGTGGGCGCCCGGCTGGTGGCGCTGGACGAGAGCGAGAAGATCGACCGGCTCGAGGATGCCGGGGCGCGCATTGGTGAGGCCAGCGGCGTGTCGTTGGCCCTGGGCCAGACGCTGGGGGAGGCGGACAAGGAACGCATGGCCGGCACCTTGAGCGGGTGCCTCCTGGAGGTGCTGGGGCGCGGGCCGCTGTCGCCCCTGACCCAGAAGATCATGCTGACGCCGGCGCTCTCCTACGAGGAGCCCATTCACTGCATCCAGTTCTCCGGCGGGGTCTCGGAGTATATCTATGGTTACGAGACCGCGGACAAGGGCGACTTGGGCAATCACGTGGGGCGGAAGATCCGCGCCGGGGCGGTGGAACTGGCCACCCGCGAGTCGTGGGAGTTCAAGGAGCCCGACGTGCGTATCCGCGCCACCGTCATCGGCGCGTCCCAGTACACCGTGCAGGTGAGCGGCAACACGATTTACCTGTCCGATGAGTCGGTGTTGCCGCTGCGGAACCTCCAGGTGATTACGCCACACTTCCGCCAGACCGAGCCGTTGACCACGGAGGACGTCCGCAGCTCCATCGAAAGCGCGCTGCAGCGTTTCGACATGACCGACGGCGACCGCGCGGCGGCGCTGGCACTGCACTGGGAACTGGGCCCCTCGTATCCTCTCATCAAGACACTGGCCACCGGTGTTGTGGAGGGGATGAAGGAGCATCTCCGCCAGGGACAGAAACTGGTGCTCGTCTTTGATGCCGACATCGCCAAGCTGGTGGGCAACATCATCGACAAGGAGATCCTTCCCGGGACCGGCGTCATCTCCATCGACGGCATCGACCTCAAGGACTTCGACTTCGTCGATATCGGCGAGGAATTGCCGGACGCCAAGGCGGTGCCGGTGGTGATCAAGTCGCTGATCTTCCGTCACGAGGAGTGGGGCCGGGGGCGTTTGCTGGCGAGCGACTGACGGGGTTCCGAAGCCGCCCGGGCGCCATCTACCCGGCGCCGGCGCGGTTGATTCTCCGACCGAGACGTATGGGATGCTCCGGGTGCAGCGGCCTGAAGCCGGCGACGGACAGCCACACCCTCAAGAGATGGCGGCCCGCCCCGCCGCCGGCGAACCGGGTGCGCGTATGCAGGATCACGTGATTGTTGAAGTACTCGACGTCGCCCGGCTCGAGTTCCAGGGACACCGCGACCTGGTCGGCCACGGTATTGAAGACGTCGAGGGCGCGGGTCTGTGCCGCGGTCAATTCGGGAACCCCGGCCAGCCGCTGCGCTTGCCGGATGTGGACCGGATAGGCGCAGGCGTGAAACACGCCGTCCCGAATGCTCAAGAAGGGCAGCCGGGTCCACCGATGCCCGTGATCCGGATGCGGATGCGTCAGCGCCACGTGATACGGCCGGGTCAGCACTTGCAACAGGTCGGGATGTTCCGTGACCAGGATATTGTAGACGGTGGCGGCGCTGGCGAATCTGCGGATTCCGCCCTTGAGGGCGGGCCGCAAGCACAGGAATCCGATGACGTCCTCCGGGTCGGCGTGGAAGGGAAGTGCTCCCGTGGCGCGAAAGCCCAGTTTCCCGTTGTCCCCGGGCTCGGCCCGGACGTGGGCCAGCTTGACGCCTCCCGGTTGCTCCACCGGCTGGCCCAGTCGTTGGTTCAAGGCGGCGAAGGCATGAGCAACCTCCCGGTGGTTCAGCCGCCCGGCGGGCAGTCCGCGCAGGACCCGGAGGCCGAGACCCGCTTTGAGCTCCCGGGCCGTCCGGGCCATCTGTGATGCCAGCAGGGGCAGGTCGGGCGCCCGGCGCGGTTCGCCGTCGCGGCCATCCCTCGCCGACGCCAGCAGTTCCGCCAGTTCGCCCCCGGTAAACTCATGACGCCAGGCTTCGGACCGCTCCAGGTCGTCGGGCTCCCATGCCGCGGGATCGGTCGTCTTCGGGAAGGTTTGCGGATCGTTGCCCATGACTCCTCGCTCCTGGTGAGGATGCGTCACTTCTCCCGGAACGCATCCTGCCGGTAACCGCGAAGGGGCTGCAGGAGGTATTCGATGAGCCGTTGGCTTCCGAGGATGAACGACGCCTCCGAGGACATTCCGGGCAACAGCTCGATCTTCCGTCCCTCGATCTCCATGTGGGTTTGATCGAGCTTGATGAGCGCCTTGAACACGGGTCCGGCGGGTCCGGCCCGCGTTGACTGCGCGGTCGCCGGCGCGCCGTCGATGCTCGTCGGCGCCGGCGCGCCGGCCTGGGTTCCGGTGGTTACCGCATCCTTGCCGATGTGGCTCACGGTTCCCTCGATGGCGCCGTAGCGGCGGAAGTCGAAGGTCGTGACCTTGAGGGTGACCCGCTGGCCCGGCTTCACAAAGCCGATGTCGGTGTTGGCCACGTAGGCCTCCACCCGGATGCCGGCGTTCCGGGGGACGATCACCATAAGCCGCGCGCCAGGTTCCACCATGCCGTTTTCCGTGTGCACGGCGAGGTCCTGGACCACGCCGTCCACCGGGGAGAGCAGTGTGTGCCGGGCGCGGTGCTCGCCGGTCTGGCGGATGTCCTGCCGCAGCACGATCATCCTTTCCCGAACCGATGCCAGAAGCGCCCGGCGTTCACGGTAGAACTCGGACACGGCCCGTTCCTTCCTTGCCCGGATCGCCGCCAGAGAGGCCTTGACCTCGGCCGACTCCTTGCGCCGGAGCATGATGTTGCCCTCGAGCTCCACCAGCCGTTCCTGCTCCTCGAAGAGAGCGAGCCTGGAACCGTGGTTCGTGCGGTAGAGCGTCTCGCGCATGGCGGTCCTCTCGCGCAGGATGGGCAACAACTTGCCTTGCTTGGCCAGCACCGCCTCGATGGTTTGGAGCTGCGCCCGCCGTTCCGCCATCACCCCGTCCAGTTCGTGGAGTTGCGCCCGGTGCGCCGCGATCTGATCCGCCAGCAGTTGCTCGTTGACCGAGACGATCTCCGGCGGGGCCCCGGCGGGCGGGCGGAAGACCCGGGAGTTGCGCCAGGCCAGGGTCGCCTCCAGGCGCGCGGCTTCCACGGACTTGATCTGGAGCTCCGCCGTGAGCTTGGAGAGCTCGGCGTCCACCAGGGTGGTATCGAGCTCGATCAGGACACTGCCGCGCTCGACCAGGCTCCCTTCCTCGACGGCGATGCGCCGGACCTTGCCCTGCTCGAAGGATCGGATGACCTTCACTTGTCCCGTTGGAACGATGCGTCCCGGCGCCACCGCGGCCAACTCCACCTCCGCGATGGACGCCCAGGTGAGGGTGGCGACAAGAAAAACGCAAAGCGAGACGAGCAGGATGATGTCGGTTCGCGATCGCCGCATACATCTAGTCCAATCGGCAGGCCGGAGCCAAACTTTAACGATAATTCCGGGAAGAGACGAAGTCTTGCCGCGGGAGGTCGAGGCTCAGCCCTGGACGGCTGTCCCCGGGGACGACAAGAGGTGCGGGCGCCCCGTCGCCATGGACACGGTGGTGGGGTTCGCGGGCGGCGTGGTTGCCACGCCGCCCTTGCTCGATGTCGAGTTCGGGAGAACGATACTGGGGGCCGACGCTTCCGGGTGCCGGCCCGCGGAGACGGGTGGGCGGGTTGCTAGTGGGCCACCTGGGCCATGGCCATGGTGATGGACTCTTCGATGTCGGCGATGACGCTGCCCACTTCCCGGCCGATGAGATCCATCATGCGGAGCTGCTCGATGCGCGGGCGGACCCGTTCCATCTCCCGCTCCGAGAATATGTCGTTGAGTATGTCGCAGGCGTCGACGAGACAGATCAGCGCGACGTCCCGCGGATCCGGCATATCGTCGGAGAGCAGCACATCTTCCATGCGCAGCTTGACCTCGCGTTCCGCGCGTCCATCGATGGTGGGGTAGCGCCGGGAACGGAAGACCCAGAGGAACTTCTCGTCCTTGGCCTCGAGAATTCCGGCGCCGATCAGACCGTTCATGGCCTGCTGGCGAATCTCGGCGGCCTGCTCCCGGGCCAGCACCTCCACCCACCCCTTGGTGTTCATGGTCTCCCCGCTGTTGGCGAGGCGCTCCAGGGGAACGTCCAGCAGCGAGTCGCCGGTGGGCGTCGAGTCGATCACCAGAAGCTTCTCGGGGTCGGTGTCGATGCGGTTGGCGAAGGCCAGATCCATCAACACGGCCCCCACCAGGACGTGCTCCACGGCCCCACCGCGGATCGGCAGGAACAGACCGTCGTCGTCCAGCATCAGCAGCATGATTTCTTCAGTAAATGTGAGCATGGCGCCGCCTCGCCTATTCCGCCGCCAGGGCGGCATCACGGGTGTCGTGGTATTCGAGCATGTTGAGGAATCCGCTGACTTCCATCACGGATTTGCACGAAGGCTGCAGCGAGCACACCGCCAGCTTGCCGCCTTCCTTCTGGCACTTCTTCGCGCTCACCAGGACCACCCGCAAGCCGGCGCTGCTGATGTATTCCATGTTCGCGCAGTCCAGCAGCACCCGGTGGTCGCCGCGCTCGATGATCTCCGAGATCCGCTTCTCGAGCTCGGGGCTGGTGAAACCGTCGACGCGCCCGCTAGGCGCCAGCACCACAAGTGATCCCTTGGTTTCCTCTTGAATATCCATCCGACACCTTTTCTTCCGGCTTCGAAAGGCCCTGTTCCAGAAACTACGCCGACCGTCGGTTACGCCTTGACCGTCGACTGATCCGCCAATGTCGCTAAATCAAAAGCGGGCCAAGAATATCACAGCGGTCCGGCATGGGCAAGACGCCTGTGCCCGTCCGTGAAATTCGCCGACGTATCGCGGTTTTACGCATCGCAAAAGACCGCGCGCGGGGTCGCCCGGCTATTTCTTCCCGGGCTCGAATCCGCCCTGCTCGTGGTACACGACCTTCTTTTCTTCCTCGAAGGCCCGGACCGTGGGAATGGTTCCCCGAAGCCCGAGTTCTTTCCAGCGTCCCGCCACCTGGTCGTACATCTCCCGGCTCAACGTGGTCCGCTTGGAGAAGACCGGCAGGTAGCGGTGCTCCTTGCACGCGTTGATCAGCGCCTTGGAGCCGTAAGGCCGTTCCTCCGGCGGGTTCTGGGTGGGATCCAGCCACGTGCTCCAGGTGTTGCGCAGGATGTCGATGTCCTCGATGGGATGGCAGCGGCTGCTCATGGCCCAGATGACCTGGTCCATGTCCGTGGGGTCGATGTCTTCGTCCACGGCGATGATCCACTTGGTGTAGTAGGCGCCGCCGGGCACCTGGGCCGCCAGCGCCAGACACTGGGCCGCATGGCCGGCATAGCGCTGCTCCAGGCTGATGACGGTCATGCCGAAGCCTCCCGCTCCGGCCGGATGGGCGTAGACGCCCTGCACGCCGGGAATCCCGAGCTTGTCGAGGTCGTCCCAGATACGGGCCGAGCGGATGACGGCGAAAAAGCCGCTCTGCTCGCAGGACGGGTAGTCCGCCATGATGGCATTGGTGAGGACAGGGTTGGTGCGGTAGTGCACCCGGGTGATGTCCACCAGCGGGCAGCCCGCCTCCGGCCTGCCGTAGTATCCGGGAAACTCCCCGAAGGGCCCCTCGGTCTTCACCGAGTTGGGGTGGATGACCCCTTCGACCACGAGCTCGGCGTTGGCCGGCAGCAGCAGGTCGCTGGTCTGGGCGCGCACCACCGGGATCGCCTCGCCCTTGATGCCGCCGGCGAACTCATACTCCGACACGTTCTTGGGGAAGGTTTGGGAACCCACCAGCATGAACAGCGGATCGATGCCCCAGGCCGCGGCCACGGGCACGGACTTGCCTTGTTCCCAAGAGCGGGTGATGTGAAGGCGAGCGTCTTTCCCCGGCGACAGGTAGAGACCCACCTGATTCTTGCCCTGGAGCATCATCCGGTACGTGCCGACGTTCAGGTATCCGGAATCCGGGTCGCGGGTGAATACCGCGTCGGCGGTACCCGCGTAGCGGCCGCCGTCCAGCGGCCAATGCCTGGGAATCGGCAACTGCTCCAGGTCGATATCCGCTCCGCTGAGGGTGTTCTCGAACACCGGGGCTTCGGTCCCCGGCACCTCCCGCGGCGGAATCCGGTCCTTCATCTTCTCCTTGAGCCGCCGGATGAGTTCCAGCGTCGGCGTTTCGGGCGGCTCCTCGATGGTAAGGGCAATGCGTTTCGAGCTGGGCCCCAGGATGTTCCACAACATCCGGGCGCCGATGGGGCTGTCTTCATACCCCTTGGGGTTGTCGAAGAGGATGGCCGGGGACGGATCCTGCTTGGCCACCAGATAGGTGATGGCGCTCATCTCCTCGTCCCGGTCCACCGGCTTGTCGATCTGAATCAGCTCGTTGATCCCTTCCGCGCGATCCAGCCACTCACGGATATCCTGAATCGGACGGCCCGCGGCCGACTCCGGCCTGTTCGCCTCAGCCATGCTTCACCTTCCTTGTCGTGTGATGTTCAGGCGGCCCGTGCGACCGGCCGCCCGTGGGTCGTATCTCGTTCGCGTCGCGGGACGGCTAATCTTCCTTCATTTCGTCGGGCATCAGGCCGGTGAAATACGCGAACGCGTGATGCGCCCGCCCGCTGTTGGTCGCCGCCATGATGGCGGTGTTGCGGCCGGGCATGGACGCGGCCTGTCCGATGGTGCTGGCCACCCACTGCATTTGGGCCGTCCGCTCGAGGTAGACGGCGTGAGAGGCGGCCTGCTCCACGCTGTCGCCCACCGTGGTGATGCCGTGTCCCTGCATCAGCATCGCCATGCACTCGCCCAGCGTCGCGGCTATTTCGAGGCCGTCCTGGACTGTATAGATCAGCCGGGGGCTGTGGAAAATGGGGGTCTCGGGGGCGAAGGCGGCGGCCTGGTTGTAGATGGGCCGGATCGGCACGCCTGCCACGGCAAACGCCGTGGCCAGCGGCTGGTGCGTGTGGACCACCGAGTTGACGTCCGGCCGGGCCTCCATGATGGCGGCGTGGATCATGGTCTCCCGGGGCGGGACCTTGAGCTTGATCACCGCCTTCTGGTCGCCGGCCTTGGCCCAGTTGGCCTCGCAGTTCTTCTTGTACTCGTCGATGTCTACCTCCATGATGTCCTTGCTCTTGATGGAGCCCAGCGGCGCCAGCACCGGCTTGATCAGCAGCCGGTTGGTGCCGGGAATCCGGGCGCTCACGTGGCCGTGATAGTCGGCAAGGCCCTGGTGGAAGAGCATGCGGGTGGCCAAGGCCACGGTTTTCTTGAGGCGTCCGAGCTCGCGCGCACCGGGTCTGCCTTTTTGGGACTTGGCCATGGAGGTTCCTCCTCGGTAACGCCGATCCGAGCCCCGCGCCGGGATTCGTTGCTCATACGGATGAACGGAAAGGCGGAACGCTGCTTCAGCGGGAATGGGAACGGGCGGAAAGCCCGCCGGGATTCGGGGTTTCATATCACAGGGGTGCCCGTGAATCCAGCCGACGGGCCCGTGTTGGGGCGGGCATGGCGGGACAAGACGAGAGGACGGCCGTCGGTCGTGGAGCGATGGACGTCCGCCATCTGTATATAGAGAAGTTTTTCCAAGATGCACGGGGGAGGCTGGGGGCGGATGGACGAGATTTCCGGAGTCACGAACAGGCAGTAGGCGATAAAGGCGACAAGAACGTGGGCCTCGATGCGGCGGATTAATATGAGGACCAGGAGTATGTGGGGGTAAGGTTACCTAGTTCCCCGCGCCAGCTATCTGACAAATTTTCTATGTTAAATCACGTGTTTAGGAAGTAGCTTGATCCGAGGTGCTGGAAGTGCTCAACGGCCAGGTACCAATTAGGCACCAGCTCATTTCTGGGTCGTGCGCATGAACGTGCTTCAATGACGGAAGCGATTGGGTCGGCCGCCGGGCCGTCGAGGAAACCGCCACATGGTTTTGCCCGCGACAGTCGGGATATCGGCCGGAAGAAGGCGGGGTCCTGCATCCCGAGGCTCGTGTCGAGAGCCTCTGTGGCGGAAGAGCCAAAGACACCGAACCCCCGACTTCGCGTACCGCGCCTGCCGGCATAGTGTCTCCTCGTTTGTCTGAGACGACCATTGAATTTCGATCGCGACCCGGCTCCTGGCCGATGCGCGTTCACCAACTCCGTGTTCGTCCGCCGCATCACTGAGTCACGTGCTTCGTCCTCAGGACGCGCCTCCCTGTGAACGGCGCCAACGCACAGAATCCCGGTTCCCCTCGCGGTAGCCCCGCCGAGGTATCCCGGCCATCTCACCTCGTTGCCGTCAACATCTGTCAATGTCAGCCGAAAATGTCCCATTTGTGTCAATCGAAATGTTCCACTTCTGGGGGAGGGGGGCGGTGCGGCCGCGGGAGCCGGTGGGGGCGGCGGTGCGGTTCGAGACGCCGGCGGGACGGCAGGGGCAGGTGGACTTTGCGACGTCCACGCTTCCCTGGGGGCGGCGGCATGCTCTTGTGATGGTTCGGAGCCACTCCCGGCTGTTGTGCTGCGCTGCTACCGTCGGCAGACGATGGCGGTGGTGATCGAAGGGCTGGAGAACGCTGACCTGCTCCTCGAATTGTCCTCACCCATAATTTGGTGGTTGTGGTCCCGCTCGGAACCGGGACGCAACCCCATAGACGTCCTTTTTTTGGGACAGGTTGACTTGTTCCAAAGGCCGATCATTTGTCCGGCGGTCCCAACTCGGCAAGCAGCGCTTGGACTATCCGGCGTAGCTCGGGCAGATGGTTCTCGGCATTATCCCAGACACGCTCGGGCATCACGCTTGCATAACCATGGATCAACAGGTTTCGGAAGTCTATGATCCGTCGGTGACGGGGTATCCGTTCGGCAAGATCAGGGCGGATCTTCTACAGGCGGTTCAATGCCTCGCCGATGATCTCGAACTTGCGTTCGACCGCTGCCTGCGTCAGCGCATCGTCGGCATAGGCGCCGCGGTCCATGCCTTCGATGAACCGCTCGATATCCGCCCCGGCTTGGTCGATATCCGACAGCAGGACGCGAGGATCAGCCAGCATAGACGAGTTCGCGCGACCGTTCGATGGCCGCACGCAGATACGGGTTGTGGACCGAGCCGGACTCGACAAGATCAACCGGGCGGCCTAGGGTGCGGCGCAAGGCCTCGGCTAGGTCGAAGAACTGGTCGAAGGGTGCCAACACGCCGTCGGAATTTACATCCACAAGGCAGTGGGCGTCGCTGGACTGTGGATCGAAGTCCGTGCCGCGCGCCGCGGATCCGAACACTTCCAGCCGCGCTACGCCGTAGCGCCGGCAGAGTTCCGCCAGGTCTTCCTTCTTGTCAGCGATTGCGGCGTGCATGGCCAGCCCTC
>JAPOQB010000452.1 GCA_026710965.1 Deltaproteobacteria bacterium
AATTCGTCGACGCCTACGGCCAGGCCCGGGTCCGGGCCGGCGCCACCGTCATCGAGGTCCGGACCGCGCGCCGGGAAAACGTCGACCTGCACTTGAATCTGCGAGAGGCGGCGATGGAAGGGCTCTGACAGGTTGTTGAAAGACTCCGTGTGGCGCCCTTCGACTGCACTTCGCGAAGCCTGTCCTGATCTCGTCGAAGGGCTCAGGGCGAGCGGAATGTTCATCTGACTTCCTTGACTCATTGACCGTTCGCCCTGAGCCCTTCGACGAGCTCAGGACAGGCTGCGCGAAGCGAAGTCGAAGGGCGCCGACCCATGTCGTGGGAGTTATAAACAACCTGCTTCGGGCGGGCTATTCTGGTCACGTAGACAAGGACACCGGATTGGCGGAATCCTATCGACTCCATTACGAGGCGCGTGGCAGTGATGAAGACACGAGCCCGCCGCTGTTGTTCCTTCACGGCTTCATGGGCTCGGGCCGCGACTGGATGGAGACGGCGGAGGCGTTGCCCGGCCACCGCTGTATCCTCGTGGACCTTCCCGGCCACGGCCGGAGCGCCGGGTGCCCCATCGGGCTCTATCCGATGCCGCGGACGGCACTCGCACTCCTTGCGGTGCTCGATGAGGCGGGCCTGGAGCAGTGCATCCCGGTGGGCTATTCCATGGGCGGGCGGCTGGCCCTTTACCTGGCGTTGGCCCACCCGGAACGTTGCCGCGCCCTGGTCGTGGAATCGGGGTCGCCCGGGCTGGAGTCGGAGCGGGAGCGTGAGGAGCGGCGCGGCTGGGACGAATCCAAGGCATCCGAGCTGGAACGGGACGGGCTGGATACGTTCCTGAACAACTGGTACCGGCAACCGCTCTTCCAATCCATCCGGCGCAACGAGGTCCGTTTCGCGGCGTTGATGGAGCGGCGGCGGCAGAACGACCCCGCGGGCCTAGCCCAATCCCTCCGTCTCGTGGGGACCGGCTCCCAACCCTCTCTATGGCCGCAGCTCCCCGGGATCGGGTTCCCGTGGCTGGCCATGGCCGGGGAACTCGACTCCCGCTACAGAAAGACCACACAGGACATGGTAAGCCTCTCCGAAACGGGTAGGCTCGTGACCATCCCGGACGCGGGCCACAACACGCATTTCGAGAACCCCGAGGCATTCTCCCGCGCGTTGGGGGAGTTCCTGGCGTCCCTACCGGCACGGGCGGGCTTTTGAAGGATCGGTTCTCCCAAGCGGCGTACACTTCGTGCCGGGCCGGTTGTGGGAGCGACCGGGACAGCGGCTTTGAGTCGTATACTCTTGACGTACATCGTCCGTCTTGTCATCTTGACAGGAGATGATCCGCGGCTATCGAGACAGGAAGACGCGGGCGTTCGCCGAAGGACGGCCGGTCAGGGCGTTCCGGAGTTTCGAGAACCAAGCGGCGAGACGGCTGGCCATCCTGAACGCTGCGCCTTCGCTCGATACCCTAAGGTCCTTGCCGGGCAACCGCCTCGAAGCGCTTCGAGGCGACAGGGTGGGCCAGTACTCCATTCGCATCAATCGACAGCGGAGACTGTGTTTCGAGTGGCCGGACGGCCAGGCGGGACCGGACAACGTCGAGATCGTGGACTACCACGTATGACAAGGAGGAGGGCCACATGTTCATGAGAGCTGTCCATCCCGGCGAGGTCCTGAAGGGCGAGTTGGAAGAGTTGGGGATCACCCCGACGGAGTTCGCGCGGCAGATCGACGTGCCCCCCAACCGGGTTAGCCAGATCATCGCCGGCAAGCGTTCGGTCACCGGTGACACCGCGCTACGCTTCGGTCACTGGTTCGGCAGCGAGCCTCAGTTCTGGCTCAACCTTCAGGCCCAGTACGACTTGGTTCAGGCCGACAAGGAAACCGGCGCCACGATCCGCCATCTTCCGACGAGGGCCGGCATTCCGGGAAAGGGAGCCGTTCCGGAAATCGCATGACCAGAGAGCCAAGCGCCGGGAGGCGGATATCCCGCCGCGTGTGCTATATTCCAGGACGCGGGTCACGGGACATTGGCGCCGGGAATACGCTGGGAGCAACATTGAGGTTAGAGCATGGCTGCAATCGAATGGACCGAGGCGGGACAGTACACCGACATCAAGTACGACAAGACCGACGGCATCGCTAAAATCACCATCAACCGTCCGGAGGTGCGCAACGCATTCCGGCCGCTGACGGTGGAGGAGATGATCCAGGCGCTGGACGACGCGCGGAACGATCCGACAATCGGCGTGGTGATCCTCACCGGCGAGGGCAGGGAGGCTTTCTGCTCCGGCGGCGACCAGAAGGTGCGCGGGGATTCCGGGTACAAGGACGGGGCCGGCGTGCACCGGCTGAACGTGCTGGATTTCCAGCGCCAGATGCGCAGTTGCCCCATGCCCGTCATCGCCATGGTGGCGGGTTACGCGGTGGGCGGCGGCCACGTGCTTCACGTCATGTGCGACCTCACCATTGCCGCCGACAATGCCATCTTCGGCCAGACCGGCCCCCGGGTGGGCTCTTTCGACGGCGGCTACGGCGCCACCTATCTCTCCCGCATCGTGGGACAGAAGAAGGCCCGGGAGATCTGGTACCTGTGCCGGCAGTACAATGCCCAGCAAGCCCTGGACATGGGGCTGGTGAACGCGGTGGTGCCGTACGAGCAGTTGGAGGAGGAGACGGTCCAGTGGTGCCGCGAGATCCTCGCCAACTCGCCCATCGCCATCCGCTGCCTCAAGGCCGCGTTCAACGCGGACTGCGACGGTCAGGCCGGGCTGCAGGAACTGGCGGGCAACGCCACCATGCTCTTCTACATGACCGAAGAGGGCCAGGAAGGACGCAACGCCTTCGTCGAGAAGCGCAAGCCGGACTTCTCGAAGTTCCCCAGGCGCCCCTGAATCCAGGAAGGAAAGGCAAGGGGAACCGGTGAGCCAGGACCCCCTCTCCCAACCGCCGGGCGCCGTCGCCGTCTGGTTCCTGGCGGCCAGACCCAAGACCCTCTGGGCATCCATCGCCCCGGTGGTGGTGGGCACCGCCATGGCCTTCGGCGACGGCGGGTTTCACGGCCCCGCGGCGCTGACCGCGCTGGCGTGCTCCGTGCTGATCCAGGTCGCCACCAACTTCGCCAACGATCTCTTCGACTTCGAGAAGGGCGCGGATACCGAGGCCCGACAGGGCCCGTTGCGGGTCACGCAGGCCGGCCTGGTGACCCCCGGAATGATGAAGCGCGGCATCCTCGTGGTGCTGCTGCTCACGCTGCTGGGGGGCCTCTACCTGATCTGGCGTGGCGGCTGGCCGGCGGTCCTGATCGGCGTTTTCTCGGTGGCGTGCGGCATGCTCTACACCGGCGGCCCCCGCCCCCTGGGCTACATGGGGCTGGGCGACCTTTTCGTGCTGATCTTCTTCGGCCCGGTGGCTGTGGCCGGGACCTATTACGTGCAGGCGCTGACCGTGAACCCCACGGTGATCGTCGCCGGGCTGGCGCCGGGGCTTCTGTCCGTCGCCATCCTCGCCGTCAACAACCTCCGCGATGCGGACGAAGACCGCCGCACCGGCAAGCGGACGCTGGCGGTGCGATTCGGGCCCGGCTTTGCCCGCGCCGAATACATCATCGCCGTGGTGGCGGCCTGCCTGTTGCCGCTGCTGCTCTACCTCACCTCGGGCCAACGCCCCTACTCGGTCGCCACCGTCGCCGTGGTGGTTGTGGCCCTCCCGGCCTTCCGCCGTCTCTTCGTCCTCGACGGCCCACTCCTGAATCCGGTCCTCGCCTACACTGCCAAGCTGCTGTTGCTGTACAGCGCCGTGTTCTCCGTCGGCTGGGTTTTGTGAGAACCCTGTGTGCCGCCAGTTTTCCTTCAAGTCATTCCCGGGGACCAGGCTGTGTTTCCAGAGACACTGATCAATTGGCGCTGAGTGGAGATGGCGCCCTTCGACTTCGCTACGCTACGCTCAGGGCGAACGGTTGAGGGAGGCTGAGCTCGGCTTGTTTTCTGGAGTGGCTGGACTCTCGGTATCGTCATTCCCGCGAAAGGAGGGGCGCAATGACGCAAAGGGGGAGTTCAAAATCCGCGGGCGGTAGTGATATCAAGGAGGACAAGGCAAATCGGTGCGCGAATTACCAGCATACCAAGCCACAGACTCGGCCAATGCGGACCCGGTGACCATCGCAAGCTGCCGGATCTTCCGCTACTGCCTGCCGCTGGCGGCTGCGCTACCGCTGGCTGGCCGGGTGATACACGAACGCGCCGGGATCCTGGTGCGCATCGATTCGGACTCGGGGGCGTCGGGTTGGGGTGACGT
>JAPOQB010000832.1 GCA_026710965.1 Deltaproteobacteria bacterium
GCCCAGTTCCTTGGCCGCGATGAAGGCGTCGAACCAGCGTCCGGCGCCGATGGATTCGATTCCCCAGACCACCCGGTTCGCCTGCTGCAGGTCCTTCAGCGTCTTGAACTTGGAATCGTTGCGCAAGAGCAGCGCGTAGGGTTCGCCGCCCACCCGCACCAGCCAGGTGAACTTCTCGAAGTCGTAACCGGCTTTCGCCGCGCCTTTGAGGAAGGGGACGGGCATCATGCCGCCGTACATCTGTCCGATGGTGTAGCCGTTGGGCTTGGAACGGTAGAGAAAGACGGTGCCGGTGACGCCGCCGGCGCCGGTGACGTTCTTGACGATGGCCTTGACGCCCTTGGGCAGGTACTTCTCGATGCTCCGGGAAATAGCCCGGGAGATGGTGTCGAAGCCGCCGCCCGGCGAGAAGGTGACCACGCTGGTGATGTTCCGCTCGGGGAACTCCGCGTGGGCAGCGGTGCCGAACAGCAAGATTGCCGCCAGGCCGATCATCGCGGCGCGTAATGCATGATTCATGGAAAATACCTCCGTCAAGGCGTTGGCCGCCGGGTTTTTCGGGCGCGGGCAACGATTCCCGCGCGGTTTCAGGGCAGCTATCTTGATTCAGGTAGGGGCCGCCTGTCAAGCCGGGTGTGGTCTGGCCCAACGGCGGTGTTGACAACCGAGCGCCGCCCGCCGTAGAGTCGGCTGGGGTGTTCACCAGACGGACGCGCCGTGACGTGTGACCGGTAACGACACCGGGTATGGCCTTGCGCCGGCCGTTTCACAACCAAACCAATCGAGGAGGAAGCCATGGCGAGAGACATCGAAGTCATCGATGCGGACGGGCACATCACCGAGAGCGACGAGCAGCTCAAGCAGTACATGGAGACGCCCTGGGTGGACCGGACGGCGACCCTCTACCCGATCGACAACTGGGACCGTTCAATCGGAGGGACCCTGGGGACCACGGCGGGTGACGCGAAGACGTGGCTCAATGCGATGGACGAGGGCGGCCTCACCACGGCCTACCTGTACCCGACCGGTGGTCTGGGCATCGGCTGGATCCGCGAGCCGGACCTGGCGGTGGCCCTGTGCAAGGCCTGGAACGACTTCGTCTCCGAGGAGTTCCAGAAGGTCAGCCCCCGGCTCAAGGGGGTGGCGCTGGTGTCCTTTCAGGACGTGCCCGAGGCGGTCAAGGAATTGCGCCGGGCGGTCCAGGAGCTGGAGCTCACCGGACTCATGCTCCCGGCCGTGGGGCTGCGCCTGCCGCTGGGGCATCAGGACTACTGGCCCATCTACGAGGAGGCGGAGAAGCTCAACTGCATGGTGGGCGTGCACGCCACGGTGCGGGGTCCGCAGTATTTCGGCGCGGACGGGTTCGACCAGTTCATCGAGGTCCACACCCTGTCCCATGCCTTCGCCCAGATGATGCAGATGACCAGCATGATCTTCCGGGGCGTGATGGACCGGTTCCCGAACCTCCGGGTGGCGTTCATGGAGGCGGGCTGCTCATGGGCGCCCTACTGGGCCGGACGCATGGACGAGGAATGGGAGAAGCGCGGCCAGGCGGAAGCGCCGCTGTGCAAGAAGAAACCCAGCGAGTACGTCCGCAACGGCAACATCTACTTCCACGCCGAGGACTACGAGCCCTTCATCGGCGAAACCGGCAAGTGGCTGAGCCCGGACGTGCTCTACTACGCGTCCGACTACCCGCACTGGGACATGGAGTTCCCGGAAAACATCGACCACCTCGGGCGGCGCGAGGACCTGTCACCCGAGGACAAGAAGTGGCTGCTGGCGGACTCGGCCAAGCGGCTGTACGGGGTCATCAGCTAGAAGCTTGCTCCGCGATGGGTTCCTGTAGGGGCGACCGGCGGGTCGCCCCTACGCGTGCTACGATTGGATGGCCCGGACCGTTTCTCCGTTCTTCGTCTCGTCCTAGAATTCCGCAATCTCCCGCAACCGCAGCTTCTTCCGCAGCGCCTGCCGCAGCACGTAGGCGCCCACCGCCAAATCCTCGTCAGGGATTCCGTTGGACTGGAACAGGATCTTGCGGGGTTCGCCTGGAACTCCTTCCGCCACGATGGTCTCCAGCGGCACCACGTCGCGCCAGCGTAGCTGCCTCTTGGCGCACGCGGCGATCAGGTCGCCGCTGTCGTTCTGCGCGGTGGCGAGGTCGTCGGTGACCACCAGGTCCATGGACTTGACGAGCCTGCCGGACACCTCGTGCTTGGAGGGCTGGTTGGCGCCGATGGTGGCCACCAGCACGTCGTCCTTGAGCCGCCGTCCGTCGACGATGGGGGTGGTGGAGTCGGTGGAGATGACAAGGATGTCGGATTCACTCTCGACCTCGTCCACGGAGCCAGCCACCATGAACGGCGTCCGCACCAACTTGCTCATGGTGTCGATGAAGCCCTGGCACCGCTCGGCGTTGCGGCCGAACACCAGCACCTGTTTCGGCCGGCAGGCCTTGACCACGGCTTCCACCTGGAACGTGCCCTGCCACCCCGGACCGATGAGACCCAGCACCGACGGCTTGGGCGGCGCCAGGTACTTGGCCGC
>JAPOQB010000139.1 GCA_026710965.1 Deltaproteobacteria bacterium
CTGGAGCAGCAACTGGCCTTCGTGCGGGCGCTGCCCGCGAGTTGCGCCGTGTTCTCCGGCTCGGCCACGCTGATCATGCCGGGGGTGTTGTGGGGTCTCGCCGGCTCCATTCATCCGCTGACGGTGGCCATCCCCGAGCTGCTGGTGAACCTGTGGGACGCCACCACCACCGGCAAGCTGGAGGAGGCAATGGAACTGCAGCGCCGGGTCATCGAGTTCACGGCGGTCATCGGCGACCTCCAGCGGACCGCGGGCCGTTCGGTGCTGCGGGAGTCGCTGAAGTTGCGGGACCTTCCGGTGGTGGACTTCCCGAGGTGGCCCACCAAGGACCTGAACAGCGAGCAGGCCACGAGGCTCAAGAACGCGCTGGCCGTGGCGCGGGACTGATTCCTGAACCGGCACGTAAGGAGAAGAGTCATGAACGCGAAGGAATGGCGCAACGAGCTTGGTGAGATCGTCAGGGACTATTTCCGGTCCCCGGAATTGGGGCAGTTCTATGAAACCCCCGTCAGCCTGGAGCGCGCGCGGCTCTATTTGTCGCAGCTCGGCATCTACGTCCGCCAGCGGCGGCACTACTGGCCCCAGGTGGCCGCCAACTGTCCCGTGCACCTGGTGAAGCAGCGCATCATGTCCCACGAGTACGAGGAGTTGGTGGAGGACGACTATTCGGACCGCGGCCACCTGGACCTGATCTTCCGGCAGGGCAGGGAAGTGGGGCTCAGCGAGGAGGACGTGCTGGACGCCGAGCCGCTGCCCACCACCCGGGCAGCCATCTATGGCTGGTGGTGGATTGCCCGGACCAAGCCGTGGCAGGAGGCGCTGGCCGCCTCCACCATCGCCGAGTGGACCAACGACGACCGCCTGCTGGGAGACCTGGGGGGAGGCAACTGCGGCCGGCTGTACGAGCGCTGGAGCCACGACCTCAAGTTCACCGACGACCAGATGCCCAACTTCACCGCCCATCGCGCGGCCGACGAGAAGCACTCCGAGATGTTCCTGGACATCTTCGAGCGGCTGGTGCCCGAGGGCGCCGAAGAAGGCGTGCTGAGCACCGCCCGGGAGTCCATGGACATTCACCGGGCCTACTTCGGCGGCATGGCCGCGGCCATGGCGCGGCTGCCGTAGGCGTATCCGCTTTTGAGAATGGCGTCCTTCGACTTCGCTTCGCTACGCTCAGGACGAACGGATCGACGAGCCTACGGCCCTACGAACGGAGCGATGAGACTACGGCCCCACCACCGTTCATCCTGAGCGTAGCGAAGCGAAGTCGAAGGGCGAACACAAACTTCCTAAAGGCACTTCGCGATGAAGATGGAACTCAACGACCTCAACGACTCGCTGGCCGAGCACGACCTCTCGGGCTTCTGGAACACACGCACGCCGGAACACCAGGACGAGGCGCCCTACCTGTGGAAGTGGCGGGAGGTCTATCCCTGCCTCATGGACGCCAGGGAGTCGGTGGGCCTGGAGTTGGCGGAGCGCCGGGCCATACGGCTGGTGAACCCGCAGAACCCTACCCGAGCCACCTCCCGGACCCTGCTCTTCACCTTCTCCGTGGTGAACCCCGGCGAGATCGCCCGGCCGCACCGGCACAACATGGCCGCCATCCGTTTCGTGGTGAAGGGGAGCGGCGCGTTCACGCTGGTGGAGGGGGAGCGCTTCCCCATGCACGAGGGCGATCTGATCCTCACCCCCAACTGGACCTGGCACGAGCACCACAACGAGTCGAGTGAGCCCATCGTCTGGCTCGACGGCCTCGACGGTCCGCTCATCAACGCGTTGAACGTGCTCTTCTTCGAGAACTACGAAAAGGACACCCAGGGTGTCACCCGCGCCGACGGCGACGCGCAGATGCGCTACGGCTTCGCCCGCCCGCCGGCCCACGCGGAATTCCCCGGCCGGGGCCTGCCGTTTTGCTACCGCTGGGAGGACACCGACGCCTCGCTCCACAACATCGTCGACGCCGAGGCGGATCCCTTCGACGGCCACCTGGTCCGCTACACCAATCCGGTCACCGGCGGCTATACCATGGCGACCCTGTCCTGCGAGGCCCAGATGCTGAAGCCGGGCTGGGTCACCGGCACCCACCGCCATACCAGTACCTCCCTCTACCACGTGTTCCGCGGCCGCGGCCGCACGGCGGTGGGCGAGGGCTTCCTGGAGTGGGAGAAGGGCGACTCGTTCATGATCCCCAACTGGCAGTGGCACCGCCACGAGAACCCTTTCGATGAGGAGGCGGTGGTCTTCTCCATGAACGACCGGCCGGTGCTGGAAGCGCTGGCGCTCTACCGAGAAGAGCAGCGTCCGGGCGGCAACGGCGGCCGATAAACGCAAACCGACAGACCGCGCGAGTTCAACATGTCCTATCCCGACCTCCAAGAGCACCTGGCCAACCTGGAATCCGCCGGACTGCTGCTGCGCGTCCGGCACCCGATCAACAAGGACACGGAGATGCACCCGCTGGTGCGCTGGCAGTTCCGCGGCGGCCTGCCCGAGGCGGAGCGCAAGGCCTTCCTGTTCGAGAACGTGGTGGACAGCCACGGGCGCACCTATGACATGCCGGTGGCGGTGGCCGCCCTGGCCGCCTCTCCACAAGTGTACTCCGTCGGGCTGCAACGCGCGGTGGACGAGATCCCCGACCTTTGGGCCCACGCCCTGGCCCATCCCATCGAACCCGCCATCGTCGATTCCGGACCGGTTCACGAGGTGGTGCTGCAAGGCGCCGACCTCGACGTCGAGGGCGGCGGGCTGCTGCAACTCCCGGTGCCCATCTCCACGCCGGGTTTCGACAACGCGCCCTACACCACCTGCTCCCACTGGTTCACCAAGGACCCGGACACCGGCGTCCGCAACCAGGGCAACTACCGGGGGCAGATCAAGAGTGCGAAGCGCGTGGGCATGTACGCGGGCATGCACCAGCACATTTTCCCGCACTGGGACAAGTGCCGGGAGCAGGGCAAGCCGTTGCACGCCGCGCTGGTAGTGGGGGCGCCGCCGGTGGTCTCCTACGGCACCGTCCAGAAGGTGCCGCCCGGGGTGGACGAGATGGGCATCGCCGGCGGCCTGGCGGGCGAGCCGGTCCAACTGGTCCGGTGCAAGACCGTGGATATCGAGGTGCCGGCCAACGCGGAGATAGTCATCGAGGGGCTCATCAACACCGATTTCGTGGAGCCCGAGGGTCCCTTCGGCGAGTCCCACGGCTACCTGCATCCGCGCACCGTGTCGCCGTTCATGGAGGTGACCGCCATCACCATGAAGCGCAAGCCGGTGCTGTGCTCGTTCATCAGCCAGGTGACGCCCAGCGAATCCAGCGTCATCAAGAAGGTGGGCTACGAGCCGTTGCTGCGCCGCTACCTGCGCGACACCATCGGCATCAAGAGCGTCACCCAGGTGGCCATGCACGAGCCCCTCACCAACCTGCGCAAGCTGGTCATCGTGCAGATGAGCAAGCCCGCGGAAGGGGACGTCTGGCGCGCCCTCAACAGCATCGCCAACTACCAGCACGGGGTCGGCAAGATCGCCATCGCCGTGGACGACGACATCGATCCCCACAACCTTGACGCCGTGTGGTGGGCCATCTGCTACCGTTCCAAGCCGCACCAGGACGTGCTGATCCTGCCGGGGCGGGTCAAGGGCCACTCGCCGCCGTTCGAGGACGAGGGCCACCTGATCACGGCCAAGGAAATGTTCTACCAGCCGGCCACCGACTCCGGCATGCTCATCAACGCCATCCTCAAGGAGCCGTTCCCGCCCATCTCGTTGCCCAAGCGCGAGTTCATGGAGCACGCCCGGGAACTGTGGAACCGGCTGGAGCTGCCGCCCCTGAAACCCCAGGCGCCGTGGTACGGCTATTCGCTGGGCCAGTGGGACGACGAGTGGGAGGAGGAGGCCCAGCTCGCGGTGAAGAGCGACTACCTCCAGACCGGCGCCAAGCTGGCCAAGCGCCGGGTGAAGCCTGGGTGATGGTCCGAATCACAATGGCGTCCTTCGACTTCGCTACGCTACGCTCAGGACGAACGGTGTTGAGACCAGGCAATGACGTCCTTCGACATCGCTCCGCTACACCTGTCCTGAGCCTTGTCGAAGGGCTCAGTGCCAACGGTACGAAGGGCCCAGGACGAACGGTTGCGCAGTCGAAACACCGTTCGTCCTGAGCGTAGCTCGGCGTAGCCGAGCGAAGTCGAAGGACGCGAATTCACAATTGCCCGAGAGGTTCCGATGTCCGATCCCTGCCACCTACGTCTTGCCTGCCGCAACTACGACGGCACCAACGCCATCCTCCGGGGCGTCCTCGACGTTCCGGGAATCGAGGTGGAACCGCTGGAGCAGGTCAGCGTGCAGGGCATGTTCGCGGCCATGCACCGGGGCGAGTTCGACGCCTCCGAGATGTCGCTGGCGGAGCTCATCTACTACACCTCGCGGAAC